>NZ_JBMDKW010000029.1:0-13597 GCF_057809915.1 Sphingobium sp. FG11 | reverse complement strand
CATAGAGGGCGCGCAACTGGTGCATGTCCTGCAAGATCGGCCAGAGCTGCAACCCGTATCCGGCCATCAGGCCCATCGCCCGCTCGACAGGTTCGAGGCGACCGAGGGCGGCGAACTCATCGAGCAGGAACAGGACAGGCCGCGCCGGTTTGACCGGCGAGCGGGCCATGTCGGTGAGCGCCTGGGCGACCAGCAGTCGTAGCCAGCGGGCATAGGCATCGAGCCGGTCAGGGGGTAGGCAGAGAAACACCGTGGAAACCCCCTCTTTCAACCCCGCGAACGTGAAGTCCGACGCCGCCATGCTGGCGACAATCCGGGGGCTGTCGAGAAAATGGGTATGGCGCTGGGCCGACGACAACACCCCTGCGGCCTCGCGATCGGACTTGCCGAGCTGGCGATTGGCGGCGCGGGCGATCAGGCCACCGGCGCCGCGGCTGTCCTGCATCAGGGTGAGCAGATCGGCGAACCCCTTGGGAGCGAGCGTCAGATAGTCCCGCACCGTCGCCAGGGTGCGATGCTCGCGGTCCTCATGCACCACGGCATAGAGGATCAGTCCGGCGATCAGCGCCTTGGCTTCCTCGTTCCAATGGGCCTCGCCACCTTGCCCTGCAGGGTCATGCACCAGGGCGTCGGCGAGCGTCATCGCATCTTCGGCGAGATCGAGGCTGGCAGGGTCGAGCCGGTCGAGCGGATTGTAGCGGGCAGGGGGTTGCCCCGACACCTCGAACGGATCAAGGCACCAGACCTTGCCCTTGCTCGCGCGCGCCCTAGCGGTGATGCGGGCGTTCTCGCCCTTGGGGTCGATACAGATCACCGAGCGGTCGAGGGTCAACAGATTGGGGATGATGGTGCCGACGCCCTTGCCGCTGCGGGTCGGGGCCATCGTCAGCAGATGGGCAGGACCGCCATAGCGCAGCAGCTTGCCCGATTTGGCCGATCGACCGATGAGCAGATCACCGTCGCCGGATTCCAGGCCGCGCACATCGTCACGCGATCCGAAGCGGGCCGAGCCGAGCAGCTCGTTGCGACCGGCCCGACCGTTGATCCGCCAGACCGCGACCATCACCAGGGCGAACGCGCCCCAGGCGATGATGCTGGCGAGCACTTCCGGCAGCAGCTTGCCGACCAGATATTGCACGACCAGGCACACGACAAATGCGCCGACGATCGCACGAACCCATCCTATCCCCCGATCGCCCCCGACCAGTGGGCCTGCCATCATTCCTTCTCCTTCAGCCGCTTCAGCAGAGGGGCCATCAACGCATGGTCGCGCTCACGGGTCAGGAACATCGGCAGTTCGCGTTGCAGCAGGGGCGCGAGCTGGCGACCGGTGGGCGTGTCCTCGTCTATGTGATGGAGGATGAACGCGCCAAGCATGATGCGCTCGCGGGTTTCTGCCTTGCGACGTTCGGTAGAGACGCGCGCCTCAAGCGCCTTTCGCCGTTCACGTAGCTTGCGCTCCTCCTCGCGCATTTTCTCAAGGCGCTCTTCAACGGGTGTCCGTGCCATCGCTTCCTCCTATGGCAATTTTCTATAGCAAACGAAACAGCATGAGGCTACCTTATGAAGATAAGGGCACGCTTATACATTGGTTCCCAATGTGCGTGGTCCTAGTGGGGGCGTTGCCCCCGCCGGACGGCTCCCCTTAAGTAAGTAAGGCAGAAAGGCGCGGCGTCGTGGCGATCTACCATTGTTCCGTCAAAGTCATCTCGCGGGCCACCGGACGCAGCGCGGTCGCCGCCGCCGCCTATCGGTCTGGCGAGCGGCTGACCGACGAGCGTCTTGGCAAATGCCACGACTACACGCGCAAATCCGACATCGAGCATCGCGAGATCATGGCCCCCGATCGTACGCCCGACTGGATGCTCGATCGCGCCCGCTTGTGGAACGGCGTCGAAGCGGCGGAGCGGCGCAAAGACGCGCAGCTTGCCCGCGAAGTGGAAATCTCCCTTCCGCGTGAACTGGACGCGGAGGGGCGGCGCGCCCTGGTCGAAACCTATGTGCGCGAACAGTTCGTGTCCCAGGGCATGATTGCGGACGTGTCGCTGCACCGGGGCCATTCGGCAGACGGGCAGGAGCAGCCGCACGCGCATGTCATGCTGACCATGCGCGACCTGACCGGCGAGGGGTTCGGGAAGAAGAACCGGGACTGGAACGCCGCCGAGCGGCTTGAGGGGTGGCGTTCGGCATGGGCGGACCATGCCAACCAGGCATTGGAGCTAGCCGGGTGCGATGAGCGCATCGACCATCGGTCGTTGAAGGATCAGCGGGAGGCGGCGCGGACAAGGGGCGACGCGGAGGGGCAAGAGGATCTAGGCCGGGAGCCGCTGGGCAAGGTGCCGTTGTCGGCGGTGGCGATGGAGCGCAAGGGCAGGCCCACCGAGCGCGGCGACGAACAGCGCGGGGTGCAGGCGCGCAACCGGGAGCGGCGCGAGCTGACGCAGCAGCTTCGCGAACTCAGCGCCAGGATCGCGGAAACGATGCGCGGCCTGGGCGACAAGGCGAAGGACATGGCGCAGGGGCTGCGCGATCGTCTTAGCGCGGCATGGGGCAGTCAGGACCAGGCCGACGATCGCGGCGCGGCCGAGCGGATCGCGGAGGCGACGGCGCAGCGGGTGGAGCGGGATCGCGATACCCCAGAGCCGGGCAGCGCCGCCGAGCGCATCGCGTTCCGCATAGGCAGTAAGGGCGGGTCGGATCACGACCAGGCCGAGCGCGATCTTGAACGGGATCGCAGCAAGGAACGGGACAGAGGCCGCGAACGGTAAGCGATCAGAATTGACAAACGTACATACAAATGCCATTCTTCATCATGGATAGCAAAACTGTCGCTGGCTTCGATTGGGACGAAGGCAACCAGGCGAAATGCCAGAAGCATGGTGTCACGCTGGCGGAAATTGAAAGCGTGTTCGCCGGTACGCCGTCCATAGGGCCAGATGTCGCGCACTCGACGGTGGAGACGCGCTTTCTGGCGATCGGGCGCGCCAGCAGCGGTCGCCATGTGTTTATGGCCTTCACCTGGCGCGAGCGGAACGGGGCCAGATATATCCGCCCGATCAGCGCCCGTTACATGCACGCCAAGGAGGTGCAGCATTATGAGCAAGGATAAACCCCTTCCGTTGTTTTCCAGCGACGAGGAAGCCGAGGACTTTGTGGGTTCGGCCGATCTTACCGGCTATGATCTTTCAGCGCTCACGCCCACGCGGTTTGAGTTCGGCAGCAAGGACGCGCGGGTCAACATGCGTCTGCCCGCGCAATTGCTGGAACAGGTCAAAGCGACCGCCGCCAGCAAAGGGATGCCGTATCAGCGGTTCATTCGTCAGGCGCTGGAGCAGGCGTTGCACCGGTAGGGCGCGCGCATGAGCGATGACAGCGACGATCCGGTGATGGCGCTGCTGGCGACCCAGCGGGCAGTGCTGGCGGCGGTGGAGAATCTGGCGGGCCAGGTCGAGGCGATGCAGGGCAAGGTGGACGCCATGAGCGAGACGCTGGCCCAGCTCGTCGCCGGCAGCGTGGCCGGCGCGGCCCCACCGTCGAAAGAGGGGACAGGCCGGGGCGGGCGGACGATCGGCGACCGGTTCAGAGGTGCGACGGCTGACGAGGCGGCGGCTGATCCCGAGCTGGCAGCGGCGCAGGCGCAGTTGGTAGTGATGGAAGAGGTCGCGCGGGTGCAATTTGCCGGTCAGCCGCACATGCTGGATTTGGTACGAAAAGAGGGGCGTGAGCAACTTGCCAAGATACTCGATGCTGGAAAGATCAACCGATTACCGCAGTTAGAGCGTGAGCGGTAGCATTTACCCAGAATGCTAGCTTCTTGCCAGGATCACGGCCCCTGGATATTTTTCCTCGTATTCCTTGTAGAGAATTAGCAAGGCCGACAACGCCGTAGCTTGCCATCCTGACGGTAATTGTCCTGTCAATTCGGTCATTGCCGACCGCGCAGTGGTGGAAGCGGCCGTCATGATGACTTCTGTTTCCATCAAATCGGGATGGGGCTTCCGGGAGCCCTTGGCTTGGGTCTGAAACCGGAGCGTATACGGCAGCTCCGCTTTGAGCCTCAGAAGCACCGCCGCTGCGGTGTGGGTTCCCGATAAATCATTGGTCAGAGGGCGATCGAAGTCTAGCGGGAAGCTTGTGTCAAAGCGTCCAGGCTTGCTTTTATCCCTTTCGCGACCTGGATCATTGGCACCGAATCCGCTGCCATTCCAAGCTGTTCCATCTTTTCCGGTGTAATGTCGGATCAGTTGCGTTTCCAAATCCATCGCAGTGAAGACAAAAATACGAACTGCTTTGAACGACACTCTTTCCGGAGACAGATTTTCCCGATGTAGTGTTTTGCGGGAATGGCGGGTGAGGCGCTTAAGAAGGCCTGCCTCGGCGTCCGTTTTCCCAATGTAGACAAGTTGGTCATCAAGGAAGAGCTGATAAATGCCTTGAGCCTCGGCAACACCGATGAGGTGCGCCGGGTCCAAAGGGGCGGCATCCATCCCGTCGAGAACCCGCACGAGGTGGGTTAGCAAGGCTCCGGGGAGATCAAACTCAAAGTCGAGATATCCTAACGTCATGCGGCCTTCAGAATCTTTGCTACGTTTGCCCCCACCACTCGGGCCAGCTCGACAGGAACCGCGTTTCCGAGTTGCCTCATCGTTTCACTCCAAGAGCCGTGGAAAAGAAAATTGTCAGGGAAAGTCTGAAGTCGAGCGCTTTCGCGAACGCTGAAATAGCGCACCGACCCATCTGGCCGAGACAGCATGTTTTCTCCCCCAGGGACACCATGCACGCCTGCTTTCAGAGTTTTTGCAGGTTCGTCTAGCGGGCTACCCGTGTGCCCTGCATAAGATCGCGCGCCAGGCTGAAAGCGATGGTTCAGCACTCCGGCAGCCAGGGCATCCTCTGGTGAAGGAAGGTCGTGGATTGCATCCCTCACCGTTCGCCATGGCAACGTTTCGGGTGGGGATGTTAGGCGAGCGGCTCGGGCGGAGTGCCGCGGGTTGAGGAAACGATGTCGCTTCTCGACACCATGTCGTTCCCAATAACTGCCCCGAGTTTGATCCCACAGCAAGGCATCAAGGCTGTGAGTGTCCTCAGCGAATGACCAAGTAACATCGAGATCATCACGGAATCCCACAAAAACTACCCGCTCCCGGCGCTGGGGAACGCCATGATTGGCTGCATTAAGCAAGCGCGTCACAACTCGGTAATGGAGATCCTCGCGCTTTCCGCTGGTATGGTGGCGCTCAAGGCGAGCCAGGTGGGCGAGCCAATCTTCTCCGCGAGACGCGGTAATTGTAGGGTGTTCCAGCTGAAGGCGGATATACTCGAAATAATTACGGAAGCTGGCACGTGTCAGCCCCTTTACGTTCTCAAAGACGAAAGCCTTAGGCCGTGCCTGCCTTACAGCCCGGATCGCTTGCGGAAACATGTCGCGAGCGTCGTCATATGCTTTGTGCTTGCCGCCTAATGAAAATGGTTGGCATGGCGGACCACCGGAAATCAGTTCTACCTTTCCTTCATAGGCGCTGAAATCCACGGCACGGACATCACCTTCAGTTATGTCCCAGCCCGACACTGCTTTCATACCGCGGCGCTTATTTTCTCGAAGAGTGTCGCAGCACCAACGGTCCCATTCAACGACACGCACCGGACGGAATCCGGCCTGATGCAGGCCAATACCAAGGCCGCCAGCACCAGCGAAAAGCTCAATCGATTTCATCGCTACAACAACTTTCCGTCGCTCTTGGGGGCCGGTTCTTCCAAAGGCTCCGCAGGCTTGATCTCGGATTGTGAACCATTATCGCTAGAGTTATCCGGCTTTCCCGGCGCAGTATCTGCGACCGCCACTCCTTTGGAAGGAGGCGTACTCCAGCAGTTTGCAAATTTCACACGGTCAATCGATATGAAGTCGAGAACGGCCCCAATGAATGACTTCGCATCGACTGAAAGATCATCAAACGATGGAGCATCTATTAGAAATGCTGCCTGTTCCAAATCCCGAGCAGCATTAAAAAGACGATCTGAATTTGCCATCTTTACCGTAATCTCAGCCAAGCTTTCTGCTGGAACCGAGTGAAGGGCCTCATTGAACCGATTTCGGACTACTTCTGCGAGGCCAGCCCCGTTTGGGGCAAAATCTCTAATAGCAGCTTCGGCCCAGCGAAGCTTTTCAGCAGTACCCTTTGGGTCTTCCCCAAACCTAATAGCGTCCGTCAGATTAGCCAATCTCTCCTGGCTAGGACGTAGAGCAGACTCGCCCGATGCAAAATCGAGTGCCGCAGCTGCAATAGCGCAGCTAAAATACGTCAGACGAGTGAACACCTGAGCGGGAAGAGAGCCAGGATGGGCCTCAAGAGCCATTCTGGCAAAATATTGCGTACCATCCGTCGCAGTATTGGCACATGATGGCCCAAACCGATCCGCAACGGCTGACTTCACGGAAACAAAGGCGTCCCGAACATGGCGAGATGATCGCGATGTATCCACCTTGGAAATCAGTTCATTAAGGTCTTCATCTGTAATGCGAGAAGAAGCGGTGAGCCTCTGACTAGACTTTAATCTTTGAAGATCGGCATTATCAATCCAAAGAACGTTGTGCTTGCGGGCAAGTTCTCTGAGAGAGCGGCGGCTGTCGCTAGTGGCGATACCTGTAGCTTCAACCTGAATTATTTCAGCCAGACCTTTGACAAAAAATAGTCGTTCGGCAGCCTTTGGCTGAGCATTATCCTTTATATCGATGATAATGCGACGGCGCGCTAAAGTCGCGGATCGTTCATACAACCAGAGATCGATATCGGTTAGTTCATCACCTCCGTGGCGGAGCTTGACGCCACGAACCACAAAGAACCCAGCACCGAGGAAATAAGAGCGTACTATTTCCTCAGTCTCAAAACCCTTTTTCCCGGTCTTTTTCGCAGCGATAGGTTTCCCAGTCATAGGCCTCCCCCGCCACGGACGGCACTAAGCAGCGACCGCGTTTGCGCTCGGCTCGCGGTCGATTGGTTTTTTCGCAGGCCAACCCGTGCGACCTCTGGAGCTGTGTAGCTTCGCATGCCTGCACTTGGGAGCGTTTCTAAAGCGGATGCGGCAGCATTCCGGCCTTTGAGAACCTCCAAGGCGATTACGCCGACTTCTCGTTTAAGTAAGCGCATCGTGAATCCGTATCCGGCTCGTTCAGTTTGAACCACTCGCTCCAGCTCTAATGCCCTGTAATCGTTCCCGATCGCCGTTGCTGGACCTACCGTGCCGCCTCGGATGAGCTTTCCGAGGAGGAGATCGATGCCCCATATCTGGCCTCGCGTGGTGGAGCTTTGCGTCATACCATAGCTTAGGGCCGCTACGAGGGCTTTGGCATGATCGAAAGCATCCTCAGTAAGAGGGTTACTGAACTTATGAAACGATCCGGGAGAGGTAATATATACGTGATCACCGCTCTCATTTGAAACAATATTCATATCGTATAATGCTGCTGCGCGTACCTTAGAGAATAAAGATTCACCAAGTATCTTGGTAGCATCTACTGCTCTAACAGCGCCTATCGTCTTTAATCTTGCATCAAATTCAGAAATCTTGGTTTGTTCTGCGGAACTGAGCGAATCCAAAACCTTTTTGGCTTTGGACGCCGTATCACGGCGAAACAAGTTGCCATTGAAGAGAAGCCTATCGGCTCCCTCGCCTTCGGCATCGACAAAACCGATCTGAGCAGCTTGCTGTATGAAATCGGTGGCGTCTGCCTTGGTCAGCTTGTGTGCGTCACCGACGTATTCGATCGCCCCAGTAGCGGAAACTGGAGCTTGGGACGAAATTTCTGCCAAGGTGACAGCCGCACGTTCGGTAGGTTGGGGATCATTGTCCTCGAAGAGGTCCGCAGCGTGCGTGAGCGCCGACGCGCCAGTGACACCAAGAACAGACACGGCTCCCGAGGTTGATCGATCAATAAGCTTACGTTTCTGAAGATGCTCCAGGCAGGCACCTAGCTCCGTTTTGGGATTCAGATTGCCGACCTTGGCAGCTGCCGTAACCTGATCAGAGGACAGTGTGGCTTGGTCGCTCTCACCGAGACGCGCGAGAAGGCCCGCTGCTTTTGCGGCGAGATCGATCGCGCTAAACTCGGCAGCCCCGCGCATATCGGCTGCAACTTTCCGGCCGTGGTGAACCACCCAAGCGCCAGTCGTTTGCTTTTCCATATTGATATCCTTGCCCCCCGCGAGCCTGCCTATCGACGACCATTACTCATCGCAAGTGATGCAGAAATCAAAACTTTTGCATCAGATCGAAACCCGAGGAAAATCAGCCTCTTTCCTGATGCAAAAATCTGATGCACAATTCCGGCCATGATCTACGGCTATGCGCGCGTTTCGACCACCGGCCAGGACTTGGCCCAGCAGCTCGCCCAGCTCACCGCCGCTGGGTGCGTGAAAATCTACCGTGAGAAGATCAGCGGGGCGACAGCCGAGCGGTCCCAGCTCAAGCGCGCGATCGGCGCGCTGGACGATGGCGACGTTTTGATGGTGACGGCGACCGACCGGCTCGCCCGCAACACCCGCGACCTGTTAAACATCCTCCATGCAGTGAAGGAAGCCGGGGCTGGTTTCCGTTCGCTGGCCGAGCCGATGGTGGATACGACATCGCAATTTGCCGAGGTGATAATCGCGGTGCTGGGGATCGCGGCAAGCTGGGAGCGAGAGCGGATAACCGAGCGCACAGCCGCAGGGCGTGCGCAGGCAAGGGCGCGGGGGGTCAAATTCGGGCGTAGGGCAGCCCTCACCCCACACCAGCAGGCAGAGGCGCTGGATAGGCTCGCTGCCGGTGATACGCAGCGCACCGTCGCCGCACTGTTCGATGTTAGCCAGGCAACCATATCGCGGCTCGTCGGACAATGAAGAAGGTGTTGTTCCTTCCGGGTGCGGGCGGAAGCGCGGCTTTTTGGTATCCCGTCGGGACCGAGCTTGGAATCGAGCGCACAGCTATTTTCTTCTCATGGCCGGGTCTTGGGGCAGAGCCGCCGGATGATCGCGTACGCGGCATTGATGACCTGGTGGCGATGGTGATCGCGGAATTGGACCAGCCCTGTGATCTTGTCGCTCAATCGTTGGGAGGCCTTGTGGCGATCAAGGCCGCGCTCGCCTTCCCTGATAGGGTGCGCCGACTGGTGTTGACCGTTACCTCGGGCGGCGTGCCTGTTGCTGACCTGGGAGGTTCAAATTGGCGCGCCGATTATCAGCGGGCTTACCCGGATGCAGCATCGTGGATCATGGATGTGCAAGAAGACCTGTCCTGCGATATTGGGAGGATTGCAGCCCCCACCCTACTTTTATGGGGTGATGCCGACCCCATAAGCCCGCCTGCGGTGGGCGAACGCCTGTCGTCGCTATTACCCGATGCCAAATTTCATATCATCCCTGGCGGCGACCACGATCTAGCCCAACTTCATGCACCCGAGGTTGCAAGGCTGATTGCCGATCATTTGGAGCTGCCATGACCTCTCTTGTCGAGCGGCTAGGATACAGGCCGGAAGACCGGCTTCTCATCGTCAACTGTGACGATTTGGGATCGAGCCATAGTGCCAATGTGGCTGCGTTTCAGGCCATGACCTATGGCGTTGCCACGAGCGCATCGCTCATGGTCCCCTGCCCTTGGGCGTCCGAAGCGGCGCGCATGTTCGAGGGGTTGCCTGTCGGTGTTCACCTGACCCTAACGAGCGAGCACACGGGCTATCGGTGGCGGAGCCTGACCGGCGCGCCGTCGCTGCATGATGCTGGCGGCTTCTTCCCTGCCACGACCGCGCTGGCCCTTGGTCGGCAGAATGCTGAGGCTATCCGGGCTGAGTGTCGCGCTCAGATTGATACCGCCCTCGCATGGGGAGTCGATGTCACGCATATCGACACGCACATGGATGTTCTGCACGCCAACGAGGAATTGTTCGCGATCTATCTCGAC
The DNA here is from genome assembly GCF_057809915.1 of Sphingobium sp. FG11. Classification (NCBI taxonomy): domain Bacteria; kingdom Pseudomonadati; phylum Pseudomonadota; class Alphaproteobacteria; order Sphingomonadales; family Sphingobiaceae; genus Sphingobium; species Sphingobium sp. FG11. The sequence continues at coordinate 3,664 of NZ_JBMDKW010000029.1, read as the reverse complement.
CTTGCGGAGCAGTTCGGGGTTCCGGTTCGTCTCCCCTACCAACCGGATTTCCTAGCCCGCGACATGGCAGAAGCGCGGAGCATCCTGTCGGTCGATCACCTAATTTACACTTGGCCGCGGGCCACCCGCGATGTGATGCTAGATGAGTGCCGAACATTGCCCAGCGGCGTGACGGAGCTGTTCGCACACCCTGTAGTGGATGGAGAGGAGCTGAGGGGTTACGACCTTCACCATTTAGACATTCGCGTGCATGACGCCATGGCATTGACGGACCCCAGCGTGGCCGTCCTGCTAGACCAACATGAGGTACGGCGGGTCAGCTATCGTGATCTGCGGACATTACAGCGAGCAGAGTATTCATCGGCGCAAGAAAGAACGACCTTGATTGATCCATGATCGGCAGGCATGACCGCATGCAAACATGCGGTCATGTAAGGACGTTCACATGCCAACAATCGCGATTATTAGCCAAAAAGGCGGCGCGGGGAAAACTACCGTGGCCTTGCATCTGGCCGCTGCTGCCGAAGATTCCGGTCATACCGCACTGGTGATCGACCTGGACCCGCAGGCGACAGCGAGCCAATGGGCTGCATGGCGTAAGGATGCCCCCCCGGCGGTGATCGACAGCGCCCCCCCTCGCCTCGCCGCCAAGATCGGCCAGGCAACCGAGCAGGGCGCAACATTTATTGTGATCGATACCCCCCCTCACGCCGATAGCGCAGCCAGTGCCGCCGTTGAAGCGGCGGACCTAGTGTTGATCCCATGTCGGCCTAGCGCGTTTGACTTGGCTGCAATCAAGACGACCGCCAGCCTGGTAAAAATGCGCGGGAAGCCTGCTTTTGTGATTTTCACGGCGGGAAGCCCTACTGCCCCGCGCATGTATGAGGAGGCTGCCCAGCTTGTGCAGGATTATGGACTGGATGCCTGCCCGTATATCATCGCGGATCGTGCGGCTTTCCGTCATGCGGCAGCGGAAGGAAAAACGGCAATGGAGATCGAGCCGAACGGCAAAGCTGCCGATGAGGTTCGGCAACTTTACAAGTGGGCATGTGAGCATGTAAACATGCCATCATATAAGAAGCGGAGGGCGAGTGTATGAGCCGGAAAGGATCGTTGCTTTCATTGCGGGATCGTGATGCCGCACCATCGCCAGTTGCGACCGAGTTGGAAAGGAAAGCCTCCCCAGCGGTTGCTGCCAGCATCGTAAGCAATCCGGTTGCACCGAGCCGTCAGGGCAAGAAGGCCATGACGGGCTATTTCAGCCCGGAAATGTCGTTCGCCATGCACATGACTGCCCGCAAGCACGGAATGAGTTTGCAGGACGCAATGGCCGAGGCGTTTAACGACTGGCTCCGCAAGATGGGAGAAAGCCCTGTAGGCAAGTGAACATGTTCGCATGCAAACATTAGGCGTGGAGGAGTATTCATGGCCGTGCTAATCGTGTCTGTCATATTCGCACTGGTGATGGTCGGGTTGTCCATCCGAGCAAACGCCCGTTTCCGGCAGGAAAGGGCGCTGCCGATGCAATGGCGGCTTTCCCGGTCGAAGCCTCTTGCGAGATCGGTGAATTGGTCCGCCCCCCGCGTTCTCGCACTTAGCTTTACCCCCTTTCTGGCGGTATGTGCTTTGGGGCTGTTCAATGTTGCAGCGATGACCCTGACGCCGAGGTCAGGCCAAGAATGGATGGTGATACCAATCTTGATATTCATCGGAAGCGTATTCGTCGCGGCCCATGTTTTACACCTTTGGCTGATCGAGAAAACCTTGGGTCGCGACGGCGGCTAGCTACCATCCGCCTACATGTTTGCATGTGAACATGTCCACCTGCGGGCATAAAGAATCAACGTAGCGGCTTGCGTTCGTGCCGTTTTTTACAGAAGCCAAGGAAGGCGGCGCGGGGGCTTTTCAGTTCGGGCTTGCCCATGTCGTGCCACCACGACACCCACTCGTCATAGAGCGCGTAAACGTCATAGCCAGGTGCGGCCGTCTTGGCGTCGTGCATGGTTTCCGGGTCGATATAGGGCGCATCGTCGGCGCTGGCGATCGGATCGGGCTTGCCTTTGAGACCGGAGCGATTGCGAAACAGGATCACGTCATCGTCCATCGTCACTGCATAGTCGGGGAAATGGCCGTGGTCCGCGTCATGCTCGCAGACCTTCTTGACCAGGGCGCGGAACACCCGAAGCGGGCTGTTGGAGCCGCATTTCTTCTGGAGCAGTTCCAGGCCGATCTTCCATTCGTCCTTTACGCCGCAATGCTTGCGGGCCAGCTCATACATGCGCCGCTCGAACGGCTTGCGGAGCCGGAAATAGTCCCGGTGAAGGGTCAGGACATTCTTGCTGATGACGGAGCGATACACCCATTCCGACAGGGTGATTTCGAGATCGAGCATCCGGCCATCGAACGTCTTGCGGGTGATCTTGGCTTCTTCGATCAGCCCGAAAATCCGCGTTTCCTCGACATTGCCGGTCTGAATGTTGGTCCGCACGGTTGTTCCGCGCAGGCGGGTGAGGGCGTCAGTCATCAGCCGATAACCTTCGCCGCTGGTCTGCCGGTTGGTGGCGACAAGCATGTCATAGGCTTGCAGGCGAACGGTGCGGCTAGGAGATTCGCCCCGGTTCATTTTGGCGACAAGCTGCGAAATGCAGTAGATCAATATGTCCTTGTCGTGGATCGTCGCCAGCCCCTTGCCGGAGGGGATAATCTCGATGATGTTGCCGTTATGCTCGTAGCGCCGCATCCGGTTGTCGGGCTTGGTCGATAGCGAAAACACCGGATGCTCCATTGAGGCCATGTCATCCTTGGGGATGGCGTCGAGCACGTCGCAGATGAACAGGTCTTGGTTGGGATGCCGTACCGGCAGCAGTGGCGTCCGGTCGTCGCCTTCCAGCGGCGCGGCGATCGGGGCGTCAAACAGGGTAGGGGCGGAGTCTATCGTCATTTCACTAACGCTAGAGCTACTATCGTCATTTCACATACGCAAGCGGATTATCGTCATTTCAGATTCATTCCCCTCTATCGTCATTTCGATTACGCTTGGAGGTGACGCGCTATCGTCAGAGTGGATTCACCTTATCGTCACTCTGGATTCGCTTTTTCGTCATAGTGGATTCACCCACCGACGGAAAATAGCCAATTAATAACGTAATTTCAATGTGATACGAAGCCACTAAAAACCTGTAACACATCACTTAACCCATATTTTAACACTAGGCTGGCCTGTGGATAACTAGCTGGCTTTGACAAATACCAAGCGTCGAAGATTCATTATGGAATTGCCCCTCCGGCCAATGCGCTGTTTGATGCGTGACGGCGATGCCGTCACAGGGCGACCTGCGGTCGCTGGGCTTCCGAGGGGGAAGTGGGGCGGGTCCAGCGCCCAATCGCGTCCTAAGTGCTTGTGGAGAGGCCCAGGGCGGTCAGAAGCGAGGTTGCTGCCCTTTCCCGTTCGCTGCGCCATAGGCGACGATCGCGCACCCTGTGGCCGCTCAACCGAGATCGGCCAGCCCGGCAAACTCGCGCTGATCGTAATATCGGATTTTCTCCACGATCAACGGGGCCTGCCCCTGGAGCATCAGCAATTGGTCAGTCGGCGGCATCCGCATGATCTCGTCGGGGTTCATGAGGTTTCGGGCGCTGATATGGGTGCTGGCCGATTCCGTGA
>NZ_JBMDKW010000028.1:0-18397 GCF_057809915.1 Sphingobium sp. FG11 | reverse complement strand
GTGCTGTGCTGTGCTGTGCTGTGCTGTGCTGTGCTGTGCTGTGCTGTGCTGTGCTGTGCTACCCCTGCGTCCGCCTCATAGAGATACTCCGGGAAGCACTGCGTTCCGCCATCGGTTTGCAGTTCAGGAATGGCATCGACCATTAACGCGAGTTGCCCTCCCTCGACAGGGCGAGCTTTCACCATAATGGCATGATTAGTTGCTGCCCCATCGGGGAACAGCTTTGGCATCTGATATCGCCTCTCGTTGAACGTGGCGCTGTAATACAGCCATTGGCGAGTGAAGGGGCGGTATAGGCTTGGAACTATACACCCATCGTCAAATGCGTGAGTCTTGCTCCTCGCAATGTCAGACTTCAAGCTGTCCGACCAACTGATCTTGGTTGCGTCGGTATCAATGAAGCCGCCCGCCGCTTCATCGCGCGCCTTGCGTGTGGCGTTGGGATGCGCCGCGTCAAACCGTGCCAACTCCGTATTATAGAAATCAATCATCGCCCGCATATTACGGGCCAACCCAGCACGATCGGGATTGAAGCACCACGCATCACGCTGGCTTTTCACACCGCTGGAATAGTTCGCAAACAGCGCCCCGTTGGTCTTATCGTCCTTGTCGCCCATAGGCAGGAAGGCATCAAATGCCTTGTCGCGCTGCCCCAGCCAGTCGCCATGCTCATCCGGGGTGATGGTCTGCCAGCCGTTCGCCTTGGAAATGCCCTCGATGCTGCCGAACCGGGCAACGATATCCAGCTTTTCCTCTCGGGTCAGATAATCCCCGATATCGTGGAAATGGATTTGGCCGTGGGCCGCTGCTTCCGGGTTCTTGACCAATAGGGCTATGGCCACAGGGGTGCGGCTGCCGGAACCGAATATCTTGCCGCCTTCGCGCCGGGAACGCTCCCCCGATGTGCGCTGATTGCCGCGCAAGTGGAACACATGAATGTTGGCAAATTCTTCCGCCAGACACAGGCGCAAGCCGTCGGCAGTGTTCGCGTCCAGCCATCCCGCGTTTGACACATAGGCCACCACGCCCTTGTCGCCTATCCGGTCGCTGGCCCAACGGATCGCACGGATATAGCTGTCATACAGTGCGTTCTTGTTGGTCGCGTCTGATCGGGCGGCATAGGTTTCGCGGATACGCTCATCCAGCTTGGCATAGGCCACGTTGGCGGCATTATCGTTCGCGCTGCCCTGCCCGACCGAATAGGGCGGGTTGCCCATAATCACCCGGATATCCAGCGCCTTTTGCTTTGTCCGCCGGTTGCTGTTGTCGGGCATCAGCTTGGCGAGCAAATCCTTGTCCTGCTCATAAAGCTGGAACGTGTCAGTCAGGCAGATGCCTTCAAACGGGGCATATTCGCCCCTGGACAGCGAGTGATAGACCGCCTCGATATTGATGGCCGCGATATAATAGGCCAGCAACACAATCTCGTTGGCGTGGATTTCATTTTTGTATTTATGGGCCAGTTCCTCGGGCTTGATCAGGCCGGATTGCAACAGGCGGGTGATGAATGTGCCGGTGCCGGTGAAGGGGTCGATAATGTGGACGCCCTTGCTGCCCAGCGTCTGCCCGAACTCGGATTGCAGCACTTCGTTCACCGAATGGATGATGAAATCCACCACCTCAACAGGGGTGTAAACGATGCCCAGCCGTTCGGTCATCTTGGGGAAGGCGTTGCGGAAAAACTTGTCGTACAGTTCCACAACAATGCGCTGCTTGGCTTCCGCATTGTCAATGCCCGCCGCACGGCGCTTTACGGACTCATAGAAGCGGTCCAGACTATCCGCCTCCTTGTTCAGCCGGTGTTCGTCCAGCGCGGCTAGAACAGCCTCCATGGCCTTAGAGACTGGGTTATTCCGGGCAAAGCTATAGCCTTCAAACAAGGCATCAAAAACCGGGCGGGTAATGAGGTGTTGTGCCAGCATTTCAATCGCTTCGGTGCGGCTAATGCTGTCATTCAAATCATCGTGGATTTCGGCAAGGAAGTCGTCAAACGCCTCCCGCTCGCTCGTGCCTTCCTTTGATACCAAGGCTGTAATGCGGGTGATATGGGTTTGGGCGATCTTGGCAATATCGCCTGCCCAATCCTCCCAATAATCGCGCCGTCCGCATTTCTTGACGATCTTGGCCATGATGGCGCGGGAAAACTCGTCAAACAAGAATGCGGCTTGGCCTTCGCCGCCTTCACGCGGCTTGCTGTCACCATCGCCCCGTTCATCATCATCTCCACCGGCACCACCGCTTCCGATACCGGCCTTGCCCTTCTTGGCAGCCTTGCCAGCGGGTAGCTTGTTGCTGACTGCGATCACCTCAATCTTGCCGCTGATATCAACCCCCAGGTCCGCTTGATTGAGTTGGGCGTCCAACCGCTCATCATGGGAGCGCAGGGCGTTGAGGATTTGCCAGACCACGCGATAGCGTTCGTTGTCGTTCAACGCCTCTTCCGGCGTCATGCCAGCGGGCACGCCGATGGGCAGGATGACATAGCCCATGTTCTTGCCGGGCGAACGACGCATGACGCGGCCCACCGACTGCACAACGTCAATCTGGCTTTTGCGGGGGTGCATGAACAGGATGGCATCCAAGGCCGGAACGTCCACGCCTTCGGACAGGCAACGGGCATTGGTCAGAATGCGGCAAATCGAGTCGCCATGGGTTTCTTTCAGCCATTCCAGATGCGCCCCGCGCTCTTTGGCTCCCATGGTGCCGTCAACGTGTTGCAACTGGCATTCCAGCGGCTCGATATCGCCAAGCGCCTCTTGGCCTTCATCCGATGCCAGATATTCACTGACAACGGCGGCAAACTCGCTCTGTATCATCTTGGATGATGCAATGTCCTTACAGAAGGCCAACGCCCGCTGCATGGGGTCAGGATCAGTCAGCAATTCAGGCTTGAGGCCGGACTTGATCAGCGCCTTGTAGCAACCGATAATCTTGGTGGCGTCGTCCAGCTTCAATTCGCTTGTGCCATCGGCCAGCCGGTTTTGCACACCACCGCTCACCATGGCTTCATCCACGGCCAGAACCAGCACCTTGTAATCGGTCAACAGCTTGTTTTCGACTGCCCAGCCAAAGCCCCGAGTAAACAGCGTTTCACCATAAAGCGCGGCATCGTCCATGGATGCCAGTTCCGCCGAAACTTCACTGGCCTTGCTCTTGACCGCATCGCCAAACACACGCGGCGTTGCCGTCATGTAGATGCGCTTCTTGCCCGCTATGAAATCCTGATTGTGAATTTTGACGAAATTGCTTTCGTCCTCTCCTGCCAGCGTCGCCCCCGTGGTCCGGTGCGCCTCATCGCAGATGATCAGATCGAACTCGGGGAAGCCGTGGCGCTTTTGAGCGTCAGAAATGACCTGAATTGACTGATAGGTGGAAAACACCACCGTCATGCGATCATCAGCCGCATAGGATGACCGGGACGCCAGCTTTGCGGCATTCGTGGTCGCGGGATAATCAAGGTCGTGCAAATCGACCTCTGCCACATCATCAGCATCGCGCCGCCGCTTACCCACCTGCACGTCAGAGCAAACAGCAAAGGACCGCAAAGGCGTCTGACTGTCGATTGTCCATTCCCGGATGGTCTGGCTCATCAACGCAAGAGAAGGCACCAGCACCAAAACGGTGCCACCAGCGCCAACCTGCTCTTCGGCTATTTTCAGGCCGGTGAACGTCTTGCCGGTGCCGCAAGCCATTATCAGCTTGCCCCGGTCGGCGTCTGCCAACCCGTCCCGAACCGCGTTCAACGCATCCTGTTGATGGGGCCGCAACTCCTTGGGCGGGGCAACCCGGATTTCATCACGCTGGAAATATGCCGCCCAATCAATCGGGCTGGCCTCCAGCCGATCAAGATTGATGGTCGTTATATTGAGATCGTCCAGCAACGCGGTTGCGTTCACGCTCCACGGCGCGCCGGTCGTTTCGATGATCAAGCCGCGTGAGAATTGCTTGGTTTGGGCGCTGCTCAGGAAGCTGTCGATATCGCCCTTCTGGATGCGATAGCCTTCGCGGTAGAATTTGCACTGGATCGCGCAATAGGTTTCCTCGCCCCTGATCTTGGCCACGGCATCAATGCCTATGTCCCGGCCATCCATCCGGTTTGCCTTGGCCCAGTCAGAGAAAAGCCAGCAATCCTCATATTCCTGCTGCATCCCTGTATCGTTCTTGATGAACGCAACAGCTAGCCGTTCAAAGTAGGTGCCCTTTTCACGCTCGCCTTTCGATGCTGCCCGGTACTGTGCAAGGAGTTGGCGAAGCGGGCTGGTCATATTCTGTGTTACCCCATGGCGTTAGGCTCTTTTGCTTGTCCTTGCTGGCCATTGGCTGCACGACATTTACCAACTAGCCCAGACTTGAAATTTTTGAAAATTTTTACGTCGCGCAAGAGGCCGGTTTCTCAACGCGCTAGGTAGAAGCGATTTTACCCTACCCCCCGGTGGGCACCCCCAATTTTCAATGAAAATGAGCAGACGCCCTACGACGCAACGGGGTCGGGCCTGCCCGGAAAGAAGGCCATGGCGATGCTCTCCCAGCCGGTCCCCCGGGTGGGGTTAATTCAACTTGTCAGTGGGGATATAGTGGGGTGGGAATGGAGATCATGCTCTAGAAGGACGCTAAGTCCTTGAAAAACATGGTGGGCGCGGCAGGGATTGAACCTGCGACCCCACCCGTGTGAAGGGTGTGCTCTACCGCTGAGCTACGCGCCCCCTTTAAGGAGGATGAGGCCATTGGCACCCGCGCTTCGCCCTGTCAAGCGACCTCGCATCGGTGCGCGTTGCTCCTATTGCAGGACCGGGCCGGTCCCGGTGGCATTCTTGCGCAATCGCACGCCGTCACAGTCCGCCTCGCCGCAAGAACAGGCTTCTATCGTGTAGCGAACGCCACACATCACCAGGACATCATGATCGAAGGAATAGTTGGATATCCCCGCGCGCTCGACCTTTTCCTGCGCTCTGGCCTTGAGAGACATGCGAGTCTTCCCCCTGTTTCGAACGACCATCATTTATGTTGCACTGCAATATGTCAATTGATGGAAGTCTGTTCGTCCCGAAAGTTTCCAATTTGTATCGGCAAAACCGCACGCTCTGGCGCAGTGGCGGAGGCGCTTGCGCCGGAACGGGATCGCCACCATATGCCGCCGCATGAACGATCATAGCAGCAGCATGCCGGTCTGGCATGGCACAACCATCATGTCGGTACGCAAGAACGGAAAGGTCATCATCGCCGGCGATGGTCAGGTTTCGATGGGCCAGACGGTGATGAAGCCCAATGCGCGCAAGGTCCGGCGATTGCATGATGGTTCGGTGATCGGCGGCTTTGCCGGCGCCACCGCCGACGCCTTCACCCTGTTCGAGCGGCTGGAAGCCAAGCTGGAACGCCATAACGGACAGTTGATGCGCGCCGCGGTGGAACTGGCCAAGGACTGGCGCACCGACAAATATCTGCGCAATCTGGAAGCGATGATGATCGTCGCCGACAAGGAAGTGACGCTGATCCTCACTGGCAATGGCGATGTGCTGGAGCCGCTGAACGGGATAGCCGCGATCGGATCGGGCGGCAACTACGCCCTCGCCGCCGCGCGCGCCCTGATGGAGTATGAAGCGGACGCCGAGACTCTCGCCCGCAAGGCGATGGCGGTGGCGGCCGACATCTGCGTCTACACCAACGACCAGCTGACGATCGAAACGCTCGACAGCGCCTCCTGACCCCCCTCCCCTTAGCGGGACCAAGGACCATCATGAACGATAATCTGACGCCCAAAGCCATCGTCGCGGCGCTCGACGCGCATATCATCGGCCAGCATGACGCCAAACGCGCCGTCGCCGTAGCGCTGCGCAACCGCTGGCGTCGCCAGCACCTGGCCGCCGATCTGCGCGACGAGGTGACGCCCAAAAATATCCTGATGATCGGCCCCACCGGCTGCGGCAAGACCGAAATCAGCCGTCGCCTCGCCAAGCTGGCCGATGCGCCGTTCGTCAAGGTCGAGGCGACCAAGTTTACCGAAGTCGGCTATGTCGGTCGCGATGTGGAACAGATCGTGCGCGATCTGGTGGAAGAAGCGATCCGGCTGGAGCGGGACCGTCGCCGGGAATCGGTGCGCGACGCGGCGTCGGAAGCGGCGATGCAGCGGCTGCTGGACGCGCTTACCGGCAAGGAAGCGAGCGAGGCGACCCGTTTGTCCTTCCGCCAGCGGATCGAGAACGACCAGATGAACGAGGTCGAGGTCGAGGTCGAAGTGGCCGATGCGCCTTCCGTTCCGATGGAAATTCCCGGCATGGGTGGCGGGATCGGCATGATAAATCTGGGCGACATGATGTCCAAGGCGTTCGGCCAGCAACAGAAGAAGCGTCGCAAGATGAAAGTGGCGCAAGCCTGGGACAAGCTGGTCGAGGAGGAGCAGGACAAGCGGCTCGACCAGGATGACGTCGCGCGCGTCGCCATCACCAGCGCGGAGCAGAATGGCATCGTCTTTCTCGACGAGATCGACAAGATCGCGGTCAGCGACGTGCGCGGCGGATCGGTCAGCCGCGAAGGCGTGCAGCGCGACCTGCTGCCGTTGATCGAAGGAACGACGGTGTCGACCAAATATGGCCCGGTCAAGACCGACCATATCCTGTTCATCGCGTCCGGCGCGTTTCATGTCGCGAAGCCGAGCGACCTGCTGCCCGAACTACAGGGGCGCCTGCCGATCCGCGTGGAGCTGAAGGCGCTGACCGAGGAAGATTTCGTCGCGATCCTTTCCGACACGAAGGCGAGCCTCGTCACCCAGTATAAGGCGCTGCTGGCGACCGAGGGCGTCACGATCGACCTCACCGCGGAAGGCATCGCCAAGGTCGCGAAAATCGCCGCGCAGGTGAACAGCGAAGTGGAAAATATCGGCGCGCGGCGGTTGCAGACGGTGATGGAAAAGCTGCTCGACGATGTCAGCTTTCACGCCGAGGACCGGCAGGGCGAGATGCTGACGATCGATGCGTCCTATGTCGAAAGCCAGTTGGGCAAAGTGTCCCGCGACACGGATTTGAGCCGCTACATATTGTAGTCGCTCAAATCCTGCCGGGAGACCGTGACCTCAGCGCTTGTCGAAAGACATCCACAGGGTGCGCAGGCCATAGGGCGTGTAGCCTTCCAGCGGCAGACAACTGTCTTCGCCCCGGCTGAAGCGGAAATTGGCGAGACGGCGGGTAAGCGCCTGGAAGGCGAGACGCAGCTCGCCGCGTGCGAGCTGGTTGCCGATGCACAGATGGATGCCGGCGCTGAACGCCAGATGGCTGTTACCGTTTTTCCGGTGGAGATCGACATCGGCCGGGCAACCGAACTGGGCCGGATCGCGATTGGCCGCGCCGAAGCGCACTTCCACGATGGCCCCGGCGGGGATCGTCACGTCGCCGAACTGCACGTCTGTCAGCGCCGTGCGCCACAGGCATTGCAGCGGCGTCGCAAGCCGCAACGCTTCTTCACCCAATGCCTTGGCGAGCGAAGGATCGGCATGGATCGACTCGGCCAACTCAGGCTGCTCGATCATCAGCCGCATACCCGACGCCAGCGTGGTCGTCGTCGTTTCGTTGCCGGCCACCAGGATCTGGAAGATCAGGCTTTGAAGCTCCTGAAGGTTCAGGTTGCGGCCTTCTGTTTCCAGATTGACCAGCCGGCTGAGCAACATGTCGTTCGGCTCGGCGCGAACGCGCTCGATCTCGATCGCCATATATTGCTGCATCTCGACCATGATCACCGCCAGTTCCAACTCGCGCTCGGGCGTCACCGGGCCGGTCGTCTCGACCGCCATGTTCGACCAGCGCTTGAACATCTCGCGATCGTCGCGGCGTACGCCGAGCTGTTCGGCGATGACGAACATGGGTAGCGGTACGGCGAAGTCGGCGAGGAAATCGATCTCGTCGCGATCGATGAATTCATTGATCAGCTCGTCGATCAGTTCCTCGATCCTGGGTTCCAGTCCGGCAACCTTGGTGGTGGTGAAAACCTTGTCGACCAGGGTGCGGTAGGTGCGATGTTCGGGCAGATCGTTGGACACGAGCGTATCCATCGGCAGCCAGCCGCCCTTTTCCATCACCGCATTGGCCTCCGGCGTCCAGCGATCGCCGAGATAGGGGGTCTTGTTGCTCAGGACGGAGTGACTGATGAGCGCCTTGCGGACATCCTCATAGCGCGTGAGGACATAATGGCCCGTTTCCGGATCATGAAAGACCGGCTGTTCTTCCCGCAGCTTGTCGTAAAAGGGGAAGGGGCATTTCTGGATTTCCGGGTCCGCGAAACTTGGATGCGCCGTCATCGATCACTCTCCTGAAGAATAGACTTATCGGGCTTCCACGGAATGCGCGACAGCCAGCTTTTAGGTGCTGCGCCCAATCCCGCGCGGAGTCAATAGAAGAGAATGATCGTTCATTCCTACGTTATGCGATAGGGGGGCTGTCGTATCCCGATATATCGGATAGGCTGTGCGCCGATGAAGAGGAATCCTATGGCACTATCGGCAGCGGCATCAGCAAAACGGGAAGAGCGTCTCGAGCGGCGGCAGACCCAAATTCTCGACGCAGCGCGCGTCTGCGTTCGCGCGGAAGGATTTCATGCGGCCAGCATGAGCCGCATCGCCGCGGAAGCGGGGATGGGCGTGGGGCACATCTACCAGTATTTCGACAATAAGGAGGCGATCATGATCGCGCTCAGCGAGTGCGATTTTGAGGAGTTCATGCTCCACATCACCCGCCTGGGTCAGGGCGCGACGCTGGACCTGGACGCTTTGATCGATGCGTTTCTTGGCGATATCATGTGGTTGCTCGATCATGACCGGGCGGCTCTGGCACTCGAAGTCATGGCTGAATCCGGGCGCAATCCCAAGGTTGCCGAGCTTGTGCTGCGCGTGGACCGCGAGTTCCGTCAGGCCGCCGGCAAAATCGTCGAGACCATGATTGCCGACCTTTCGCAAAATGATGTCGATGCGCGAGTGGAGATGTTGCTCGTGATGACGCGCGCGCTGCTGATCCATGCGGGCACGCACCCGGTCAGCGACCGCAAGATTCTGGCCGACGGGTTTGAACTGGCGCTGAGGGGGGTATTGTCGTCACCCGCGCCTTCGGGTTCGAGGGCAGCACTCCGATAGAAGATCGCCCAAAAAGTTCGCTCGCAGCGCTCAGGGCAGGACGGGCGCAATCGTTCCATCGCGCCGAACGCCGGCCCGGTCGAGTTCGTCCGCCAATTGCCCCGTCATGAAGCGGTGCCACATCCGCAAATCCGCGCGCAGCGACCAGAGCGGATGATTGAGCGTCGCCGGGCGATTGCGTTCGATCACGCCATGGCTGGTCCAGGCGAAACCATAGCCGACAATCGGGAGCGCGAGGGCCATGCGCCAGTCCCCGCCCAGCGGCATCGCAGCCAGAAGGAGCAGGACCATGCTGGTCCCGACATAATGCATGGCGCGCGTGCCGGGGCGGGCATGATCGCGCAGATAATGAGGCCAAAAGTCGCTGAACTGCCCGATTGCTTCCATGACGATCGATTCCCCCCGCCCTCTTTTAATGGCGGTATCGAATCTTGTTAAGCGCTAAACCTGTCAGGCTTTGCCGCGATCGGGAGCGTAAAGGAAATAATCATAGGCGGTCCGCGCCGCTTCGGCCATGATCCGGTCGCGCGCCTCATGCCCCTTGCTGTCCTTCATGACGAAAACCGAGATCGCGAACAGGCGGCCATCGGGCAGCGTGACCAGCCCGACATCATTGCCAAGGCCGTTGAGCGAGCCGGTCTTGTGCGCCACCGCCGTGCCAGGGGGAAGCATCGCCTTCAGCCGGGACGCGCCGGTGCGGCACCGAGTCATGATCGCGAGCAGGGTCGCGGTGCTGGCGGGCCTGAGCGCCTTGCCAAGCTGGATCGCTGCCAGCAGATCGGTCATCGCGCGCGGGGTCGCGCTGTCCCGCGGGTCCGTGGCGAAGGCGATGTTGGGAAGGTCGCGCACTTCCCGCTCACGCAAAGACGAGTCCGCTTCCATCGCCGCTTCGACGTTGTGGCGGAAATTGCCGGTGCCGGGGCGCAATCCCATGGCGCGGTAGAGAAGCTGGGCAGTGTTGCTGTCCACCCGCATGCCCTTGACGCCGATCGAACCGAGCCAGCTCTCCACCGCCGCCGGTCCGCCTGCTCTGGCGACCAGCATGTCGGTTGCATTATTGTCGCTGCGGGTCAGCATCAGGTCGAGCAGATTGGCGACCGAAAAACTCGCGCCGCCATGGGGCAACAGATCGGCGATCCCGCCTTCGCTCAGCAGCGTGGGATCGACAGCGATCATGGTGTCGAGCGAAAGCGCGCCCGCATCGACCATCGAAAGGATCTTGCCCGCCACCGCGACCTTATAGGTGCTGGCCATCGGGAACAGCGTCTCGCCGTTCAGTGCAATGGTCTCGCCAGTGGAAAGATCGCGGACGGCGATGCCGACCGTCCCGTCCGACAGCGTGGCGAAGCGGGCGAATTCGGCCAGAAGACGGCTTTGCGCCGACTGGCGCACGCTGCTGGTTGCCGGGCCGAACGCATCGGCGGCGGGAAGCGGAGCCAGGAACAGGCCGGCGGCGGCGAGAGAAGCGCAGAGCGTGCGGAGACGGGACATGCCGCTTTCTTCCCGATCCGCACGGCCCGCGCAAGCCGGTTGACGCATCGTTGACAGCGCCCCGATCCCGCGCCAAGCACAAGCGCATGAGCGAAACCATCAGGTTGCACGAAAGCTGGCGCACGCCGCTGGAGGGCGAATTTGCCAGCCCCTATATGCAGGCGCTCAAGCGCTTCCTTGAGGGCGAGAAGGCCAGCGGCAAGCGCATCTTCCCTAAGGGTGCCGAATATTTCCGCGCGCTCGACCTGACGCCGCTCGACCGGGTGAAGGTCGTGATCCTGGGGCAGGACCCCTATCATGGTGAGGGGCAGGCGCATGGCCTGTGCTTCAGCGTGAAGCCGGGGGTGCGCACGCCGCCGTCGCTCGTCAATATCTACAAGGAGTTGCAGAGCGACCTTGGTATCGCACGCGCGGGGCATGGCTTTCTGGAACATTGGGCGCGGCAGGGCGTGCTATTGCTCAACAGCGTGCTGACCGTGGAGATGGCGCGCGCGGCGTCGCATCAGGGTCAGGGCTGGGAAAAATTCACCGACGCTGTGGTCAGGCTGGTCAATCAGCAGGCCCAGCCGGTCGTGTTCATGCTGTGGGGCGCCTATGCCCAGCGCAAGGCGGGCTTTGTCGACGCGAGCCGCCATCTGGTGCTCAAGGCTGCCCACCCTTCCCCGCTATCGGCGCATAACGGCTTTCTGGGCTGCGGGCATTTTTCAAAGGCCAATGCGTTTCTGGCCGAGCATGGGCGCGAGCCGATCGACTGGGCGCTGCCGGAAGTCGCAGCATAGGCGCGCACGCCCGACGCCGTGGCTAGGATGCGTCACCGAACTGCGCCAGCAACGCCATCAGCATCGGCCGAACCCGGACGATTTCGTTGCGGTGCGTCGCAGTCAGCGTCGCCAGCAGGACATGGGCGCGATCCGTGACTTCCAGCAAGGCTTGCCGCCGATCATGATCCGATAACCGTCGCCGGAGGAGACCGAGCGTTTCCAGCCGGTCGACCAATCCCGTGGCGCTATGCGGCTTCAGGATCAAACGTTCAGCTACATAGCCGACGGTGGCTTTTAAGGGCGGCGCCGCCCGGACGGCCAGCAACGCCTGATGCTGTTGCGGCGTCAGACCGCATGCGGCCGCATTCTTTTCCGTGAAAGCGAGAAATTCGCGCAACGCAAAGCGGAAGTCGGCAAGCACCGCATAATCGGCATCGGTAAGATCGGCAGTCATCGGCGATCCATAGCGCGCGGCGGGGCATTGATAAATATCGTATTACGATATAATGGCGCGGGACTTATCTCGTTAGCCGGATCATCAGCCCCAATGACCTCCCCCATTTCCGCATCATCCCGTCGGCCGCTTGCCGATCATAGCGCCGATTATCGCATGCTGCTGCTCGGCGCGGCCGCCCTCGTCATCGGAACCGGCGGCGCGTTCGGCGCCTGGCTGCTGCTCAAGGCGATCGCGCTCGCCACCAACCTGTTCTGGTTCGGACGCCTGTCCACCGCTCCCGCGGCGATCACAGATACGAGCCTGGGCATGGGCATCATCGCCATTCCCGTCATCGGCAGCCTGATCGTCGGCCTGATGGCGCGCTTCGGATCGGAAAAGATCAGGGGGCATGGCATACCGGAGGCGATCGAGGCGATCCTGTACGGCGAAAGCCGCCTGTCCCCGAAGGTCGCGATATTGAAGCCGCTATCTTCCGCGATTTCGATCGGCAGCGGTGGCCCCTTTGGCGCGGAAGGGCCGATCATCATGACCGGCGGGGCGATCGGATCGCTGTTCGCGCAATTTTTCCACCTGAGCGCGGCGGAGCGCAAGACTTTGCTCGTCGCGGGCGCGGCGGCTGGCATGACCGCAATCTTCGGCACGCCCATGGCGGCGATCCTGCTCGCCATCGAAGTGCTGTTGTTCGAATGGAAGCCGCGCAGTTTCGTGCCGGTCGTCATCGCGGCCATCGTCGCACTGCTGTGGCGACCGCTGCTGCTGGAAAGCGGGCCGCTTTTTCCCGTGAGCCACGCCGTCACGATCGATGCACAAATGGCTGGAATCGCCATCGGCATTGGCGCGCTCGCCGGATGCCAGGCGGCGATCCTGTCCTTCGCCCTGTACCGCATCGAGGATCTGTTCGGACGGCTCCCGGTCCACTGGATGTGGTGGCCGGCGATCGGCGGGGTCGCCGTCGGGATTGGCGGCCTGATCGACGCGCATGTGCTGGGCGCGGGCTATGAAAGCATAAGCGGGCTGCTGCAAGGGTCGCTGACGATCCGGATCGTGCTGGCCCTGCTGATCGTCAAGGCGGTGGTGTGGCTGATCGCGCTGGGATCGGGCACGTCAGGCGGCGTGCTGGCGCCATTGCTGATGCTGGGCGGGGCGATGGGATTCCTCGTCGGCTATTTTCTGCCTGGCGGCAGCGCGCTCTGGGCCATGGCCGGTATGGCCGGCGCCATGAGCGGCGCGATGCGCGCGCCGCTGACCGCCGCGCTCTTCGCGGTCGAACTGACCGGCGATTTCGCTATGCTGCCGCTAACGGTGGCGGCTTCGGTCGGGGCTTATGCGGTGAGCGTTCTGCTGATGCGCCGTTCGATCCTGACGGAGAAGATCGCGCGCCGCGGACGGCATATCCTTCAAGAATATAGCGTCGATCCCTTCGATTTTCTGCAAGCGGGCCAGGTGATGACCGCTGCGCCGGAGACGCTGTCCGGCGACCTTTCGGTGGCCGATTCCATCGCCCATTTCAGCGGGTCGGCAGCCTATCGAAGCTATCCGGTGGTCGATGCGAACCAGCGGCTGATCGGGCTGGTTTCCCGATCCGACGCACTACGCTGGCAAGTGGAAGGCGTTTCGATCGAAGCGACCCTGGCGGAGCTATTGTCCGACGCGTCCCAGCCCTTCGGCACGGCCAATGATCCCGTCAGCCGGATCGCGGACCTGATGGTCGATACCGGCATCGGCCGCATTCCCATCGTCGATCCCGCCACCGGGCGCGTCGAGGGCATAGTGGCGCGGCAGGACTTGCTCAAGATTCGTACCGTCCATCATGGAGCCGAGCGGGCGCGCCAGCGGGGATGAACTGCGGCGAGTCCGGCGCGGGCAAACCTGCCCTGTTCGGCTGGTCGAACTCGGGCTGGAGGCGCTTCTCCATCCCCCAGATACGTCGAGGCCCGGTCCTGCTCGCGCAGTCCGGGCCTCGTCCCTCTCCAAACCGTAAAACGATCAGCCGTCGTAATCGCCACCGATATTCTGGTTGCGCGGCGGCGCGGCGGCGGTGAGACGCAGGGCCTCGGCCGACTGAGCGATCGAGCCGATTTCGTCCGGCGTGTCGTCGTCGTCGATCTGCACCTTTTGCAGCGAGGCGATGGCCGAATCATGCAATTCGGCGGGCAGAACGGTTTCTTCGGCGATCTCGCGCAGGGCGACGACGGGATTCTTGTCGCGATCGCGATCGATCGTGAGTTCGGCGCCGCCGGAAATCTCCCGCGCGCGCTGGGCGGCGAGAAGAACGAGATCAAAACGGTTGGTGACTTTGTCGACGCAATCTTCGACGGTGACGCGGGCCAATAGGGCCTCCTGAAACGGGGAAAGAATTCAGCGTCGCCCATACCAGCGACCCTCCATCGAGTCAATGAAAAGGCCATAAAGCCGTTGGCAAAAGGCCGCGCGAGCGGGCATGGACGGATGATGACCATGAACCCGCAGACCGGATCGCGCGAGGCCGTGGGCGAGATTGCCGTCACTCTGGCCGGCAACCGGCTGCGCGTGATCGAGACCGGACCGGCGTTGCGCGACGCGCTGATCGCGCTGATCGACAGCGCGCGCGACAGCGTGAAACTGCTTTATTATATCTTCACCGACGATGCGAGCGGGCGGCTGGTGCTGGAGCGATTGCTGGCGGCGCGGGCGCGGGGCGTCGCCGTAACGCTGATGGTCGACGCCTTTGGCAGCGACAGAACCCCGCCCGCTTTTTTCGAGCCGCTGGTGGCGGCAGGCGGGCATTTTGGTCGCTTCGGCACGCGGCGATCAACGCGCTATCTGATCCGCAATCATCAAAAGATGGCGATCGCCGATGACGAAAGACTGCTGATCGGCGGCTTCAACGTCGAGGATGGCTATTTCGGCATCCCCCCCGAGGATGCCTGGCGCGATCTTGGCCTGTGGATCGAGGGGCCACAGGTGGCTGCCATGGCGCGATGGTATACCCAGATCTGGCGCTGGGTCGCGAGCCGCAAACAGGGGTTCCGCACCTTGCGGCGGATGATCCGGCGCTGGCATGCGTCGGCGGATCATGGCCCCGGCGATCCGCTGCGCTGGCTGATCGGCGGGCCGACCCGGCGGCTCAGCCCCTGGGCGCAGGTGGTGAAGCGCGATCTGGATCAGGCGCAGCGGCTCGACATGGTGGAGGCTTATTTCTCGCCGGGGCGCGGCATGCTCAAGCGACTGGCGCGGGCGGCGCGGCGCGGCGGCGCGCGGCTGATCCTGCCGTCCAGATCGGACAATGGCGCGACGGTGGCGGCGGCGCGACTGCTCTACGGGCCGTTGATGAAACGCGGGGTGGAAATCCACGAATATCAGCCGTGTAAGCTGCATATGAAGCTGATCGTGATCGACGATGCGGTCTATATCGGCTCAGCCAATTTCGACATGCGCAGCCTGTTCCTGAACCTGGAGCTGATGCTGCGGATCGAGGATAAGGGCTTTGCCGACGCGATGCGGGGCTTTATCGATGCGCGCGCGGCGGAGAGCCGGTTGACTACACCTGAACTTTATCGGGCGCAGCGCACGCCGCTCACCCTCCTCAAGCAATGGATCAGCTATCTGCTGGTCGGCGTGCTCGATTATACGGTGACGCGGCGGCTGAATTTCCGTGATCCCGACGCCGAGTGAAGGTCGGCATCGGGATGCAGGCGGATCACATTTTCAGCGCGTTGCGCAGCATCAGGTAGGAGATGATGACGAGGTAGACGCCGAAGATTTTCTTGAGCGGCCCGGCGGGCAGCGCATGGGCGGCCGCCACGCCGAGCGGCGCGGTCAGCACCGACATTGAGGTGATGGCCACCGTCGCGGGCAGGTTGACATAGCCGAGCGACCCCCAGGGCAGCCCGCCTTCCTTCAGGCCGATCAGCACAAAACCGATCGCGGTGGGGATGGCGATCAACGTGCCGATGCCCGACGCGGTGGCGATCGCGCGGTGAATGGAGCGGCCGCACAGGGTCATCAC
Source organism: Sphingobium sp. FG11 (assembly GCF_057809915.1). Classification (NCBI taxonomy): domain Bacteria; kingdom Pseudomonadati; phylum Pseudomonadota; class Alphaproteobacteria; order Sphingomonadales; family Sphingobiaceae; genus Sphingobium; species Sphingobium sp. FG11. The sequence goes on along the minus strand of NZ_JBMDKW010000028.1, from coordinate 2,588 downwards.
CATGATCGCGATGACGCCGCCACCGATGCCGAGCAGAGACGAGAAGGTGCCCAGCCCGCCCGCAATGCCCATGCGGACCATGCCGGATGGCATCGTGTCGCTGACCACCTTGCCGCCCACTTTGGGCAGCAGGAAATTGAGCGACATCAGGCCGACGCCGATCGCGAAGATCATCGTCAGCACCCGGCCATCGACATGGCCCGCCAGCATGACGCCGATGCCGTCGCCCAGGATCAGCCAGGGCGCCCATTGTTTGAGCACCTCGAACTCCACCGCGCCGCGCTTGGCATGGGCGAGGAGCGAACGGATCGAGGTGACGATGATCGTCGCCGCCGACGTGCCGATCGCGACATGGGCGATGGCTTCATGCGTGCCGCCCAGCAACGGCAGCACCACGAACAGCGCAGGGACGACGACGAAGCCGCCGCCGATCCCGAACAGCCCGGCGGCAAAGCCCGCGAGCAGCCCGGCGCCAAGCATGGCGACCAGCGGCACCAGCCAGGTCATGATATCTCCGCTCATCACCGAACCCCTCCCTGCTGCGCCTGACCGGCTTTCTTCTTGTCCTGATCTCGTCGCTGATTGCGGACGGTGAAAATCATTCGATCGACCATGATGCGAACCATGCCCCTCTTCGGCGAAAATCCCACTAGCGGCGGCATCCAGTTGAAACAAAGTTGCCCCACCCGCTCAGACGAACGGACGCGGCGAACCCGCAATGCATGGCGTCGATTAAGGCGTCAGCCGATGGCGGTCTCTGGCGGCGTGAAGGTCAGGCCCAGCGCGTCCGCCACCGCCCTATAGGTGAGCTTGCCGTCCCAGACATTGAGACCAGCGAGCAAGTGCGGATCGGCGCGCATGGCCGCCTGCCAGCCCATATCCGCGATGCGCAGCGCGTGCGGCAAGGTGACATTGTTGAGCGCATAAGTGCTGGTGCGCGCCACCGCGCCCGGCATGTTGGCGACGCAATAATGGACGATGCCCTCGACGATATAGGTTGGGTCCGCATGGGTCGTCGCATGGCTGGTTTCGAAACAGCCGCCCTGATCGATGGCCACGTCCACCAAGACTGCGCCCTTCTTCATCGTCCGCAGCATGTCGGCGCTGACCAGCTTGGGCGCGGCGGCGCCGGGGATCAGCACCGCGCCGATGACCAGATCGGCTTCGGCCACGCATTCGGCGAGGTTCGCACGGTTGGAAAAGCGGGTCTTGGCTCGCGCTTCGAAAAAGGTGCCGAGCCGTTCGAGCGCCTGCGGATCGCGATCGAGGATGGTGACGTCCGCCCCCAGCCCCGCCGCCATCTGCGCCGCGTTGAAGCCCACCACGCCGCCGCCGATGATCGCGACCTTCGCCGGCAGGACGCCCGGCACGCCGCCCAGCAGCACGCCGCGACCGCCATGCGCCTTTTCCAGCGCGGTCGCCCCCGCCTGAATCGACATGCGGCCCGCGACCTGGCTCATCGGCTTGAGCAGCGGCAGGCCGCCGCTCGCGTCCGTCACGGTTTCATAGGCGATGCAGGTCGCGCCCGACGCCATCAGGTCGCGGGTCTGGTCGGGATCGGGCGCGAGATGAAGATAGGTGTAGAGAATCTGGCCGGGGCGCAGCATCGCGCGCTCCTGCGGCTGCGGCTCCTTGACCTTCACGATCATCTCAGCCGTCGCGAAGATTTCGGCAGCGGTCGTGACGATGCGCGCACCGGCGCGCTCATACAGCGCATCATGCGCGCCGATCCCCTCCCCCGCGCCGGTTTCCACCAGTATCTCATGACCGTGGGCAGCGAGTTCATGCACGCTTTCCGGCGTCAGCCCGACGCGATATTCGTGATTTTTGATCTCCCTGAGCGTGCCGACGATCATGATGGCCTCCGATAAGCGGGCGGCGCGTATGACGCCGGCCTGACCCACATCATATCGCGGATCGGACCGCGATGGTTCCCCTCATTTGTCGATTGCAGGCATCCGCGCGCATCGGCGAGAACATCGTTCAGGAAAATGCGCATCGCCCTTGCCTAGTGCGCTGCCCCGCGATAGGGAGCCGCACTTCCAGTGCAATGCGGAGCGGTGGCCGAGTGGTCGAAGGCGCTCGCCTGGAAAGTGAGTATACGTCAAAAGCGTATCCAGGGTTCGAATCCCTGCCGCTCCGCCACCAACCTGTCCTTACACATCGGGAACGAGGTTGAAGAGTTGGTCTGATATTCCCTCGACCTACGCGATTACGCCACACCAGAATTTTGCGAACATTGTTGGAAAACGCTTCCGATATCGCGTTGGTCATCGATGCCATCGACCTCCTGGATTCCCGCTGGTTCTTGCCCATCATGTCGGGATCGAGGGTCAACTTTCATGATCTGAGTTGGACCAGAGGTTCAGCAGCTTAAGAGGCCGGCGATCCGAATGGATTTGTGAAGGCGCATTGGCAGCAAACTACCCATCCCCTCTTCGAATCCAGACACAAGCAAGGCGAGGACGCGAGATAAAGGCGAAGAGTAGTAATGGCCGCTAGTCGAGCCTCTGCGGTTTCCGGCAGGGTTACGGCCCCGCATTGTCTGGCGTCATTCCCCATTTCCTCCCGCGCGTTGGCCCCTCGCC
>NZ_JBMDKW010000027.1:0-19713 GCF_057809915.1 Sphingobium sp. FG11 | reverse complement strand
TTGTGTCAGATGCGGACGTCCGAACCGCCTCCCGCGAACGACGTGGTTTGGTCGGAAGCTGCCGGTTCACCGCAAAGCGCGCGACATCACCTGATAATATCCAGGCTAGGCCCCCCTGTGATTGGGGCACCGCTGGGCGCTTCATTTCAATTCCCCGTCTACTGGCTGTGGGCAGTTGCGGTATGTGGGAGACACGCGCTCAGATAAGTCGGCGCAACGCACATTCCACTTGATCCTTTGCCCGTGTCGAGCAAAGTGCCGCTGCTCCTCGTGAAAGCCGGGGAGTGGGGCATGGAAACCCCAAAGGTAGCCAACTCGGTCGAACTCATCGGCCGGGTGGCATGCGCGCATGTCCAGCCGGCAACGGTAAAGGCGCATGCGCCTGTGTGTGTGCCAGGTTTCGAACATCCGGCTTCTGGCCGTCGCCCCGAGAGGACATAGGTGCGACGAGGGAGCTGAACAGATCCAGGCCGTCGCCCTGAACAGGGAGCGACGGACAGTGGACGCATTTGAAGAACTGGTAGCGGAGGTGCTGCGCGCCGACGGCTACTGGGTGCATCAGGGTTACAAGATCGACCTCAGCACCGCCGACAAACCGGCGCTGGGCAATCCGTCCATGCCACGGCCGGAGATCGACCTGGTCGCCTACAAGCCTGGCACCGGCGAACTGCTATCGCTGGAGTGCAAAAGCTATTTCGACAGCGGCGGCGTGCATGCCCGCGACCTGCTGCCGGGCGGGCGCAATGCCCAGCGCTACAAGATGTTCGTCAACACTGACCTGCGAACCATGGTGCTACAGCGTCTGGTTGAGCAACTGACCGCAAACGGAGCCGTCGCGGGCATGCCCATCCCGAAGCTGGGCATGATCTACGGCTACGCCACGCCATCGAACACCAAGATCCTGCACGACCATTTCGAAGAGAATGGCTGGGGCCTCTACGGCCCCGACTGGCTCCGCGATCACCTTAAGAAGATGGCGCTGCGGTCGTATAATAACCAGATCGCCAGCGTCGTCGCAAAAATCCTCCTTCGAACAGCCCCGCAATTGGAGGTGGCGGCATGATGCGCACCATAGCGACCGTCGCCGCGCTCATGCTGACCCCGGCGGCCTTGGCCCAAGCTCCCGCACCCTCGACCGGCAAATGGGAGATCGTCAACCAATCATCACCGCTGACCGGGGCACGCACCATCAGCGATGCCCTGAATTCGCTCAATGTCCTTGCAAACACGCTCGGCAATGACGCGCGAGCCAGCCTCGTCGTTCGCTGCAGCGGTGAGAGCGGGCTCGCCCTCTTCGTGAACTGGACGCAGGTGGTGCGCTACGACAGCACCAACATGATGGGCATGCCAAAAACCATGGCTATCTGGCGTATCGACGATGGGAAGGTGGAGGCAAATCTGTGGGACATCGATTCCACGGGCACGGCGGCGGGCGAGTTCCAGCACAAGAACGCGGCCAAGTTCTTGGCCAAGATCGTCCATGCCCGCAAGCTGGTCGTGCGGCTCACGGGCAGGCAAACGCAGGACGCGGAATTCGACCTCACCGGTATCGATCGGGTTGGCACCGATGCGGCCGCCGCATGCGGGGTCAAGCTGAACCGGTAGGGGAGGGGGAAGGGGGAAGGGGGAAGGGGGAAGGGGGAAGGGGCCGGGAGGAAGCAACCAACGTTGCCTCCTCCCGACAAGCTTATTAGTCGTCGCGCCTTTGAACCAAGGCCGCTTCGGTTCTCGCATGCAGGGCCGTCTTGCCGATGCTCTTTGCAAGCATCTTATAGGCAGCCGATTTCCAGCGCGCCTTCAGCGTCGGACCGCAATGATGGCAGCGCATCACCAGCAACGCCTCTTCGGCCTCCAGCCTGTCGCGCTCCGCCAGCAGCCGCCTCTTCTCGGCAACCTTGTCCGGGTCGAGATCCCGCTGCTTGCAGAAGACGTCCACGATCTTGTCGATCACGGCATTCGCCGCCGCCTTCGCCTTCGCGCCGTCATCCGGCGGTTCAGGCGGAAGAGCGCCATATTTGTCGAGGATCGCAAGGAACTGGGCCATGTCGCGGGTCCTGCGCGACTGCATCGTCTGGGCGAAGACGGCGCGGATCATCAGTTCGAGCTTGGTAACCCTGCGCCCATCCCATTCGACCGTCTCGTCGCGCACCCGCGCGACGATCTCGCCAGCGGTTTCCGCCCGCTTGCGCCGCCCCTTGTTCCCGGAAACCCCTGGAGGGAACTGGCTGTGCTTTGGCGGTTTGCCATATCCCACTTCATAATCATCACTCATGGTTGGCCTCCGCCGCGAAATCGTTGAAGCTGCGCCCGGAGACGCTGTCGATGGCATCCATGCCCGTCCAGGCCTGCCAGCGCCGGACGGCGAGGTCGACATAGCGGGGGTCAAGATCCATGCCGCGGAACACACGCCCGGTGCGCTCGGCGGCGATCAGCGTCGTGCCCGACCCCAGGAAGCAGTCGAACACGATGTCTCCCCGGGCGCTGCTGTCGATGATGGCCTCCGCGATCATCTCCACGGGCTTTGGCGTGGGGTGATTTTTCAGCATGTCGCCCTCACGGCCTTTGCGGCTTGACGCCGCGCTGGGCCAGGACCAGAGGTTGGAGCGATCCCGCCCATGCCGGCCCAGTTCGACATGATTGCGATGTGGCGCACCGTGCATGGCGAACACCAGGATCAGTTCGTGCTGCGACCTGTAAAGGCTCCCCATGCCGGCCCGTGTCTTCGCCCATACGCACAGGTTGATCAGCTTGCCGAAAACGGACTCGGCCGCCTCCTGCAAGAGCCTGAGGCTGCGCCAGTCGATGAAGAGATAGACCAGCGCGCCGGGTTCCAGCACATCCGCCATGGCCAGGCAGAAGCTGCGGAAGAATACCAGCAGTTCGGCGTCATCCATCTCGCCCGCGCCCTGGATGAAATCAGCGTGCTTGCCCTTCTTCGAGACGAAGCCGTCGACTTTGCAGCTGAATGGCGGGTCGCATATGGCGACGGTGACCTTCTTGCCAGCCAGCAGCGCGTCCATGGCTTCCCGGCTGGTCGCGTCGCCGCACATGATCAGCGAGCGTCCACATTTCCAGATCGCACCTGGCCAAGTCACGGTGACCTGCTCCAGCGTGGGAACGCGATCGGCCTCCGGGCCGACGGAGCTCGCACCGATGATGCGGTCGAGTTCCCCTGGCGCGAACCCGATCAGATCGTGGGAGAAGTCCTCGAACGCTGCCTCGAACTCACGCAACGCGGCTTCCAGCACGACGCCGTCGAAGGAACCCAAGGTGGATAACTTCGAGATGGCAGTGCCAAGCAGCAAGCCCTCCACGTCCGTCAGGCCAGATTGCCGGATGATCCGGATGGTTTTGCGACCCGAGGCCCGTGCCGCGGCGACGAAGATGCCGCCGGACAGGATTTGATCCTCATCGTCCACAAGCACGGGCCACGCCCCGCCCGGGAAGCGATCGACGATACGCTTGGCGCGCGCAATGTCCTTCGCGCTGTATTTGAAGGCTTGAGCGGGGGTGATTTTTTAGGCCCCCGACCCGTACTTCGACCAGTGCCGAGCTGTTACTGCCCAGCCCTGGAACCTCCATTTTCCTGTCTTTTATACTCATTTTCAACCTCCTGATTCGGTGGAGGTCGATTCATTGGAACGCGAAAAATGTCGGGATAAAGAGAAAAGTTACCGGAGCTTGATTTTCTTCGGCCGCCCTCTTTCCAGCGGCCTATCTACCCTGAACGCTAGAGGCTCGGGCAGGGGGCGGCCATTGAAAAGGCGAGGGCCCGAACCGGCTTGCCAAAGGGTCAGAGATTCAGGGATGTCATAGATTGCCGCTTTGCGACTTGTCGGCTTTTGAGGCAGTCGATCGTTATCAGCCGATGACCATTCATATTGCTTGGATATTGGGGTCCAGGTCGACGAACTTGATCTCGGCTTCTGCCGCGGCCGTAAACTTCGCGCCCATATTGGTGTGGCCCACCACGATAGCGTATCGCTCGAATTTCATGGGTGCCTGTGGACGCCCTTTGCCACGGCTTGTTCCGAATGGGTCTGAATCGTTCATGCTGCGGATCCTTCGAGTCACAAGCTAAGGTAGGACAACTGCTTATAAAATTGGAAGGCCCCCCTCCTGCGGTTGGATCAAGCTTCGAACCGGCTCGCTACCAAGGGCGCATCGGTCCCTATGGATGGGGGATAATTCCCTAAGGTCCGCATAGGGAATTCCGGAGAAAACGAAGCCCAATTTGAGTGCCTTAGACCGCAAATGCAGTCGTAAGCGGGGGCGATTTTTCAGCGGATTACCCTAAATTTGGCCCATTTAGGGTATTTTGGGCCCGAGACCGGTTCGGTCCGGACTGCGTCGCGCACCATCCCTCCACAAGGGAACTTACCGAAATCAAAGGGAAAATGCCTCCCAGCTCCGGCCGAGGGGATTGCCTTGTTTGTGTGCCTTTGGGGTTAAAACCGGGACGACCCAGTGGGGTGGGTGTGGGTCGATGGTGGGGAAGTCCTCTCGACCGAGGCAGACCAGGATGCATAAGGGACGTGTTCAAACATGGGTCACTTCTCAGCGGCAATCAACAGCCATGCGATAGAGCAGGATCGACCCGACGTCCTGAAGCAGCGTCAGAACTGGTTTGAGGGCCAACTCGATCTCGAACCGGAGCGCTTGGTCTTCATCGACGAAACCTGGACCGCGACCAATATGACCCGCAGCCACGGTCGTTGCCCGAAAGGCGAGCGACTGCGGATGGGCTTCCCGCACGGCCATCGCAAGACCACCACCTTGGTCGCCGGCCTGCGCATGACCGGCATGGTCGCGCCCATGGTGCTCGATGGGCCGATCAACGGCGATTGGTTCGAAGCCTATGTCGCCCAGGTCCTCGTCCCGGAACTGCGGCCCGGCGACGTCGTCATCATGGACAACCTGTCGAGCCACAAGCGCGCATCGGTGCAGTTGCTCATCGAGGCCGCAGGCGCAACCCTGCGCTTTCTCCCGCCCTACAGCCCCGACTTCAACCCGATCGAGAAAGCGTTCTCCCGCCTGAAGGCCATGCTCCGTAAAGCGGGCGAGCGTACCGTCAGTGGCCTGTGGTGCTTGATCGGCAAACTCATCGATATCTTCCACCCCCACAAATGCGCCAACTACTTCAGATCATCCGGATACGAACCAGAATGATCGAAAACCGCTCTAATATAATCAAAATCTGGCATCGGCAGGACACTGCCGACGAACCCTTCCGGGCATGTGCGCTTGTTGTGCTAGATGACTGAAAGCCTCCGAATTTGTCCATGCGGCATGTCCACAGGCGACCATTTCACGCCGCAGAAGGCAACCTAAACTTGGCCGGATTGCGGACGTTCCTGCTGTATGCGAACATCGCGCAATGAGACTGCTGGGTATCCTTTTACTGGTTTGCGCGATCTCGGCCTGCTCAGAGCAACCAAAGCGCGAGACTTGGGCCGTTGTTGTTAGCATTGCGGAGCACGCAAACCCAAAATGGAACCCGAATGAGCTGGTAGTTACGGCGAGAAATCAAGACGGAGCCATAGGATCAAAACCCGTTTTGAGGGCACGCCTTAACTGCCGCATTGGCGATGTCGTTCACGGTTATGCACGTGGCACGTCGCTGACGCTCGATGACAGGTCTTGCGTAAGTTGATGTCCGTTCTCTGATAAGCCGACCGTCCGCTTCCCACCCAATCCCGCCATTCAACCTCAAAACGGCAACAACGCCTCATACACATCCCGCGCGGGCTTTCCTGCCACTGCGACGCCCTGCCGCAGCAAAAACCCATGCCGGACGATCTCCGCCTGCTGTTCGATGCCGTAGCGGGTGAAGGGCTTGCCCGGTACGACATCATAATCATAGCGGCAGAAGGGGTGGCGCATCAGGGGGAGCCACCACTTGCCTGATCGCTGCGCTTGCCAGACATGGGTCATTTCATGAATGAAATGCCCTTGCAGATGGAGCGGCTGGCCACAGAAATCGTCGCAGAACAGGCCGCTCGCCGGATGAAACCACAGGTCGCCGTCCGGCGCCATGGTGACGTTTTTCGGGTGGAGCGGCCAATATTTGCGGTTGTGGACGCGCACGCGATCATAGGCGATCGCCTCGCCGAACATGCTCCGGGCCAGCGCCACCTCGTCGGGGGTCAGGGCGCGCCCGGCGGGAGCGCCTGCGCTCAATGAGCCTGATTCTCGACGGCAGAGTTATCGGCCGGAGCGGGGGATGCGCTGCTCGACCCGTCGGGCTTCTGAATCACCGCATCCACCGGCAGGCGGTCGCCATTGGCGAGCAGGAAGGTGAGCGTCATCTTGCCCCGGCCGATCGCGATGTCGTTGACGCCCCAGAGCATCAGATGCTTGCCGCCCGGCGCGAACGTGACCGTCTGTTTCGCCGGGATGTCGACGCTGGACAGCGGCGCCATCTTCATCATGCCGCCCGCGCTCATGCTCTCGTGCATCTCCACCTTGAGCGCATAATCGGTCAGCACGCCGCGCAATTGCGTGGCAGTATCGCCACCATGCGCGACGAAATAACCGGCCGATGGTGAGTCCTTGTTAGGGCTGAGCCGCACATAGACCTGGTCGACATAGGTCGGCGCGGGATCGCCGCATGCGCCCAGCGCGAGGCACAGAGTCAGCGGCAGGGAAAGGGCGATGGTGGATATGGTCGCGCGCATCGCGGAGGCTCCTTGCACTGTCTCGATTCCGGTCGGTTCCATGCCTAATCGCCCTCGCGTCTTGTGCCAAGGAAAAGCGCCCCTATATCGCGCTTGCAAACCGGCCTTGCCTTGGCGCTTTCGTGAGGTATGGGCCATCAACCGCTGAACATATTTGGGGTTCAAAAGAGGATATAATGGCAAAAGTTATCGGTATCGATCTGGGCACGACCAACAGCTGCGTCGCCGTCATGGATGGCGGCAAGCCCAAGGTCATCGAAAATGCGGAAGGCGCGCGCACGACGCCGTCCATCGTCGCCTTCGCCAAGGATGGCGAGCGGCTGATCGGCCAGCCGGCCAAGCGTCAGGCGGTCACCAATCCCGACAGCACGATCTTCGCGGTCAAGCGCCTGATCGGCCGCCGCTTCGACGATCCCATGACCAAGAAGGACATGGAGCTGGTTCCCTACGACATTTCCAAGGGTCCGAACGGCGACGCCTGGGTCAAGGCCGGTGGCGAGGACTACAGCCCGTCGCAGATCAGCGCGTTCATCCTTCAGAAGATGAAGGAAACCGCCGAAAGCTATCTCGGCGAAACGGTCACGCAGGCGGTCATCACGGTCCCCGCCTATTTCAACGACGCCCAGCGTCAGGCGACCAAGGACGCCGGCCAGATCGCCGGTCTCGAAGTGCTGCGCATCATCAACGAGCCGACCGCGGCGGCACTGGCCTATGGTCTCGACAAGCAGGACGGCAAGACGATCGCGGTCTATGACCTTGGTGGCGGCACGTTCGACATCTCGATCCTCGAAATCGGCGATGGCGTGTTCGAAGTGAAGTCGACCAATGGCGACACCTTCCTGGGCGGCGAAGATTTCGACGCCAAGCTGGTGCAGTTCCTGGCCGACGACTTCAAGAAGGTCGAGGGCATCGACCTGACCAAGGACAAGCTGGCGCTCCAGCGGCTCAAGGAAGCGGCCGAAAAGGCTAAGATCGAGCTGTCGTCGGCGCAGACGACCGAAGTCAACCTGCCCTTCATCACCGCCGACGCCAATGGTCCCAAGCATCTGGTGAAGTCGATCACCCGCGCCGATCTGGAGCGGCTGGTCGCCGACCTCATCAAGCGTACGATGGAACCGTGCAAGAAGGCGATGGCCGATGCGGGCGTTTCGGCGAGCGAGATCAGCGAAGTGGTGCTGGTGGGCGGCATGACGCGCATGCCCAAGGTGCGCGAGGCCGTGAAGGAATTTTTCGGCAAGGAACCGCATACCGGCGTCAATCCTGACGAAGTCGTCGCCATGGGCGCGGCGATTCAGGCGGGCGTGTTGCAGGGCGACGTCAAGGACGTGCTGCTGCTCGACGTGACGCCGCTGTCGCTGGGCATCGAGACGCTGGGTGGCGTGTTCACCCGCATGATCGACCGCAACACCACGATCCCGGCGAAGAAGTCGCAGGTCTATTCCACTGCCGACGACAATCAGCAGGCGGTGACGATCCGCGTGTTCCAGGGCGAACGCGAAATGGCGGCGGACAACAAGATCCTTGGCCAGTTCGATCTCGTCGGCATTCCCCCTGCGCCGCGCGGCGTGCCGCAGATCGAGGTGACGTTCGACATTGACGCCAACGGCCTCGTCAATGTGTCGGCCAAGGACAAGGGCACCGGCAAGGAGCAGCAGATCCGCATTCAGGCGTCGGGTGGTCTGTCCGATGCCGACATCGACCAGATGGTCAAGGATGCCGAGCGTTTCGCCGAAGAGGACAAGAAGCGTCGCGAAGGGGCGGAAGCCAAGAACAACGCTGAAAGCCTCGTCCACACGACCGAACAGCAGCTTGTCGAACATGGCGACAAGGTAGATGCGTCGCTCAAGGAAGAGATTGAGGCAGCGGTCGCGGCGACCAAGTCTGCGATCGAGAGCGGCGATGCGGAAGCGATGAAGACCAAGGCGCAGGAACTCGCCACGATCGCGATGAAGCTGGGTCAGGCGATCTACGAAAAGGAGCAGGCCAATGCGGCGGCTCCGGGTGGTGACGCGCCCAAGGCCGATGACGATGTCGTCGATGCCGAATTTTCGGAAGTAGACGACAACAAGGCGTAAGCTGATGGGCCTTTGCCGTCATTCCCGCGCAGGCGGGTCGGAGGGAGTCACTTGCCTCCCTTCGACCCGCCTGCGCGGGGGTGACGGTGAAATGCCGTCGGGGGCGATATGACGACCGAAATCGATTTTTACGAACTGCTCGAAGTCGAGCGCAATGCCGATGGCGGGGCGATCAAGAGCGCCTATCGCAAGATGGCGATGAAATATCATCCGGACAAAACCGGCGGATGCACCGACAGCGAAGCTAAATTCAAGGCGGTGTCGGAGGCCTATGAATGCCTCAAGGACCCGCAGAAACGCGCGGCTTATGATCGCTTCGGTCATGCGGCCTTCCGCCAGCAGCAGCAGGGCGGCGGCTTTCAGGGCGGCGGCGCGGGCGGCTTTTCCGATCTGGGCGACATTTTCGAGACGATCTTTGGCCAGGCCGGTTTCGGCGGCGGTGGCGGACGCCAGTCGCAGCGGCGCGGCGCGGACCTGCGCTATGATCTGGAGATCAGCCTCGACGACGCCTATCATGGCAAGCAGACTGAAATCCAGATCGAGGTCTCGGCCGCCTGCGAAAGCTGCGAGGGGTCGGGTGCGCAGCCGGGCACCGGGGTCAAGACCTGCGGAACGTGCAAGGGCCATGGCCAGGTGCGGGCGCAGCAGGGCTTTTTCGTGGTCGAACGGACCTGCCCGTCCTGCAATGGCGCGGGGCAGGTGATCGAAAGTCCCTGTCGTTCATGCCGGGGCGAGGGCCGTGTCGACAAGCCCAAGACGCTGTCCGTCAACATCCCGGCCGGCGTGGACGACGGCACGCGCATCCGCCTGTCGGGTGAGGGCGAGGCCGGGGCGCGGGGCGCGCCGGCGGGCGACCTCTATATCTTCCTGCACGTCAAGCGGCACACGCTGTTCGAGCGGGACGGCACGACGCTGTTCTGCCGCTGCCCGGTAAGCTTCACCACCGCCGCGCTCGGTGGCACGATTGAGGTGCCGGGCCTCGACGGAGTACGGCACGCGATCAAGATTCCGGTGGGCATCCAGTCGGGCAAGCAGATTCGCCAGCGCGGTGCGGGCATGCCGGTTCTGAACGGGCGCGGGCAGGGCGATCTCGTCGTCCAGATCGACGTCGAGACGCCGACGAAACTGACCGCGAAACAGAAGGAACTGCTCGAAGCCTTCCGCGAGACCGAAACCGGCGAGGAATGTCCGCAATCCACGGGATTTTTCAGCAAGATCAAGGATCTTTGGGGGGAATAAACGCCGGGTCGTTTGTTTCTCTTCTGTGAAACCGGAACAATATTCATAACTCCGCCGTTCTGATCGCCACAGTCCAAACGAGGAGGGTTTGATGGTTGATGTGCGTAATGACGGCTATGATGACAGGCGCGTGATCGTGGAAAAGCGCGGCGGTGGCCGGACTTTGGCGATCGTGGTCATCGCCATTCTCGCGATCGTCGGCCTGTTGTTCGCGACCGGCTTCTGGAAGGCCGATGTCAAGGGTGGTGATCTGCCGGAGGTTTCGGTCAAGGGCGGCGATCTGCCCAAGGTCGACGTCGATTCCAAGGCAGTCGTGGTCGGCACCAAAAAGACCACAGTCGATGTTCCGACCGTGGGCGTGAAGGATAATGGCGAAGAATAATCGCCATCTTCCGATCGAATAGAAAAGGCTCCCGGCTTGGGTCGGGAGCCTTTTTCATGTGCCCATGATTATGAATCGGACGACCGCAGATTAGATCGACAGAAAAGCGTCCGGGTCTAGCGCCATCAGGCTTTCAGCGCCCCCTTCGATCTTGCGGCGAAGCGCGCCCGCGTCCGGCATGATCCGTTCGGCGAAGAAGCGGCCGGTGACGAGCTTGGCTTCCAGAAACCCGGCCTCGCCTTCGCCCGCATCGAGCAGGTCGGCCGCCGCCTTCATCATGCGCAGCCACATGAGGCCGGTCGCAACGATGCCCAATATATGCATATAGGCATAGGCGCCCGCCCCGGCATTATCCGGGTTCTGCATCGCATTGCGCATCAGCCACATGGTCGCGGCCTGTAGCTGTCCGCTCGCCTTTTCGAGCGCGGCGGCGAAGTCGGCAAGCCGCGGTTCTTCCTTGGCTTGCGCCACTTCGGTGGCGACGATGCCCAGAAAGGCCTGCATGGCGCGACCGCCATTCATCGGCAGCTTGCGGCCCACCAGGTCCATCGCCTGCACCCCGTTCGCGCCTTCGTAAATCTGGGTGATGCGGGCGTCGCGGACATATTGTTCGACGCCATTCTCGCGGATGTAGCCATGGCCGCCGAAAATCTGCTGGCAGGCGACGGTGACCTCGAACCCCTTGTCGGTGCCATAGCCCTTGATGACCGGCGTCAGCAGGCCGATCAGGTCGTCCGCCAGTTGCCTTTCTTCGGGCGTTGCAGCCTTATGCGCCAGGTCCACCTGAAGCGCGCCCCACAGGATCAGCGCGCGCAGCCCCTCGGTCAGCGCCTTCGCCTCCATCAGCATGCGCCGCACATCGGGGTGGACGAACAGTGAGTCGGCTGGCTCGCCCTGATCCTTCGCCCCGGTCAGGGCGCGGCCCTGCCGCCGGTCGCGTGCGTAATGGACCGCGTTCTGGAACGCGATTTCCGCCTGGCCCAGCCCCTGGAGGCCCACGCCCAGCCGCGCCGCGTTCATCATGATGAACATCGCGGCGAGACCCTTATTCTCCTCACCCACCAGCCAGCCGGTCGCGCCGTCATAATTCATGACGCAAGTGGCGCTGCCCTTGATCCCCATCTTATGTTCGAGCGCGCCGCAGGACAGGCCGTTGCGCGCGCCCAGCGAACCATCGTCATTGACGAGGAATTTGGGCACCACGAACAGCGAAATGCCCTTGCTGCCATCGGGCGCGCCCGGCGTCTTGGCGAGGACGAGATGGATGATATTTTCGGCCAGATCATGCTCGCCCGACGAGATGAAAATCTTGGTCCCCGTGATCGCGAAGCTGCCGTCCGCATGGGGCGCGGCCTTCGTTTTGATGAGGCCAAGGTCGGTGCCCGCGTGCGGCTCCGTCAGGTTCATCGTGCCGGTCCATTTGCCCGACACCATATTGGGCACATAGGTCGCCTTCTGGGCATCGCTGCCCTTGGCGAGCAAGGCCGATACCGCGCCGGCGGTCAGGCCCTGATACATGGCGAACGCCTGATTGGCCGACACGATATATTCGTCGAAAGCGATGGCGAGGACGGAGGGCAGATCCTGCCCGCCAAATTCCTCCGGCGCGTGCAACGCGGTCCAGCCGCCCGCGACAAAGGCGTCATAGGCTTGTTTGAAGCCGTCGGGGGTCGTGACGCTGCCATCCTCGTGGCGGGTGCAGCCCTGCTGATCGCCGACCATGTTGAGCGGGAACAACAATTCGGAGGCCAGCTTGCCGCCTTCGGTCAGGATCGCGTCGACCAGATCCGGCGAGGCGCTGCCGAAGCCGGGCAGGTTGGCATGACGATCCAGTCCTACGACATGATCGAGGATGAATCGGGTGTCGCGGATGGGAGCGGCATAGCTGGGCATGATCTTCTCCGGTTATTTTTTTGAAGGCCGCGGATAATCTTATTCGTTGATGGAGGCGACGAAACTGGCCAGTTCGCTGATCGCCGCGTCGATATCGTCCTTCTGGCGCGTCAGCAGCGCGATGCGCGTGCGGCATTTTTCGATCGTGACGCGACGCTGCGCCTCATGCTTTTCATCCGCGTCATAGAGGTCGATCATCTCGCGAATGTCGGTGAGGCTGAAACCCACGCGCTTGCCGCGCAAGATCCAGGCGAGCCGGGCGCGATCGCGCCGGGAATAGACGCGCGAGAGACCCTGCCGCTCGGGCGCGATCAGCCCTTCATCCTCGTAAAAGCGCAGCGCGCGCGCGGTCACGCCAAATTCCTCCGACAGATCGGTGATGCTGTAGGTTTGCCGGTCGGTGGTGTCGGGCATGTCGATGCCCGCGATGCTGGTGCGTTGATCCATGGATTTGATGTAGGATAGCTTTACGTTAACGTCAATATGGTCGCGGGCGCAAGCGGATCGGGATTGGCGCGGGCGCGCAATATGGCTAGAGCGTCGCCATGCTTCGCCTGTCCGGTCTCAAACTGCCGCTCGACCATCCGGCCGATGCGATGCCCGCCGCCATCTGTGCGCGGCTCGGGATCGCGCCCGATGCGCTGCTGGGGCATGAGGTCGTCCGGCGCGGCAATGATGCGCGACGCAAGAGCGCCATCCTGCTCATCTACACCGTCGATGTGACGCTGGCGGACGAGGCGGATGTGCTGGCGCGGCTGGTCGGGGATCATGAAGTCCGGCCGCGTCCCGATACCGATTATCGGTTCGTCACCCACGCGCCGCAGGGCGGCCCCGCGCTGCGGCCGGTGGTGATCGGAGCGGGGCCGTGCGGGCTGTTCGCGGGATTGATCCTGGCGCAGATGGGGTTCCGGCCGATCATCCTCGATCGCGGCAAGGTGGTGCGCGAACGGACCAAGGACACATGGGGCCTGTGGCGGCGCGGCGAACTGGACCCCGACAGCAATGTCCAGTTCGGCGAGGGCGGGGCAGGAACCTTTTCCGACGGCAAGCTCTATTGCCGGGTCAAGGACCCCCGCTTTCTGGGGCGCAAGGTGCTGGAGGAGTTCGTCGCCGCCGGCGCGCCCGCCGACATATTGACCGAGGCGCATCCGCATATCGGCACGTTTCGCCTCGTCACCATGGTCGAGGCGATGCGGCGGCAGATCGAGGCGCTGGGCGGCGAATATCGCTGGCAGACACGCGTCGACGACCTGGAACTGGAGCGGCGGCCCGATGGATCGCAGGGGCTGCGGGGCCTGCATCTGGCCGATGGCGGCTTCATCGAGGCGGAGCATGTCGTGCTGGCGGTGGGGCATAGCGCGCGGCCGACCTTCGAGATGCTGCATGCGCGCGGGGTGCATATCGAGGCCAAGCCCTTTTCCATCGGCGTGCGGATCGAACATCCGCAAAGCTGGGTCGATCGCGCGCGCTATGGCAATTGCGCGGGGCATCCTGATCTGGGCGCTGCGGCCTACAGCCTTGCCCATCATTGCGCCAATGATCGCACGGTCTACAGCTTCTGCATGTGTCCGGGTGGCCGCGTGGTCGCCGCAACGTCTGAAGAGGGACGGGTCGTCACCAACGGCATGAGCCAATATTCGCGGGCGGAATTCAACGCCAATTCGGGACTCGTGGTCGGCGTCGATCCCGCGCGCGACTATCCCGGCGGGCCGCTGGCGGGAATTGAATTTCAGCGCCATTGGGAATCGCTTGCCTATGTCGCGGGCGGTTCCTCCTATTGGGCGCCGGGGCAGATGGTCGGTGATTTTCTGGCCGGGCGCGCCTCCACCGGGCTGGGGGAGGTGGCGCCATCCTATCAGCCGGGGGTCACGCCGACCGACCTGTCGCAATGTCTGCCACCCTTCGTGATCGAGGCGTTTCGCGAGGCGATCCCGGTCTTTGGCCGCCAGATTGCGCACTATGATCATCCCGATGTGGTGATGACCGGGGTGGAGACGCGCACATCCTCGCCGATCCGCATCACGCGGGGCAAGGATTATCAGAGCCTCAACGTCGCGGGTCTCTATCCCGCCGGGGAGGGCGCGGGCTATGCCGGGGGCATATTGTCGGCCGCGATCGACGGTATCAAGGTCGCCGAGGCGGTCGCGCTCGCCAGCGTTGGATAGGGCGACGGAAAAATATCAGGGGCGATCCGCCGAGCCGCAGCTTTTTGACGGGCGGATCGTTAAGCGCCTCTATGAAGAAGACAATATCCGCTTGCTGCGCCGGCCTGATGGCCTTGTCCCTACTGGCCGCATGCGAGGGGCAACCGCCAAATGGTGAGTCCAAACCGGGGACCAAAGCCACCTCTTCTCCGCAAGATGATGGCCTGACCTTTCAGGATGTGCGTGACGATATCGCGCGGCCGCAGCCCGATCGTCTGCTTCAGACGCAAGTGGTGCTCGAACGGCTGGGCTTTTCCTCCGGTACGCTCGACGGCAAGGATGGCGCGAATTTTCGCGCGGCGCTGCGCGGGTTTCAGGACGCTCATGGTCTCGACGCGAACGGCAAGCTGGACGAACCGACCGTGAGCAAACTGTCGCAATGGAAGGATGCGCCCGCCACCCGGATCGTGCGCATTCCGGCGGGCTTTGCCAAAGGGCCATTCATTCCCAATTTCCCCAAGGATGCGCAACAACAGGCGAAATTGCCCGCGCTCGGCTATCGCAACCTGCTCGAAGCGCTGGCGGAGCGGTTCCACACGACGCCCGAGACGCTGGTCGTCCTCAATCCGCGCGGCACGGCCATCGGCGGCGGGCGCGTCATTCAGGTCCCGGCCGTGGCCGATATCGCGCCGCCCGCGCCGCAGAAGGACGATCGCGGCTGGAGCCGGACGCTGCAATGGCTGGCCGTGTCGCCCGATCAGCCGGCCGCGGACAAGGTCGTGGTGGACAAGTCCGATGGGCTGCTGCGCGTGTTCGACGCGGAGGGCAAGCTGATCGCGCAGTTCCCGGCGACGATGGGCAGTGTCCACGATCCCCTGCCGCTGGGTAACTGGAAGATATTGGGGGTCAGCCGCAATCCCGATTTCCATTATAATCCCAAGCTGTTCTGGGATGTATCGGATGCGAAGCAGGATGTGATGCTCAAGCCCGGTCCCAACGGCCCGGTCGGCGTCGTGTGGATCGACCTGTCCAAGCCGCATTATGGCATTCACGGCACCAGCGAGCCACAGACCATCGGCCGCGCAGAAAGCCATGGCTGTGTGCGCCTGACCAACTGGGATGTGGCGCGACTGGCCGGGATGGTGAAGGCAGGCACGAAGGTGTTGTTCAAGGCCTGACAGCAAAAAGCCATGGCGCGGTTACCCCACGCCATGGCCCTTCACGCTACAAGAGAGCGTCGCTTAGAAGTTGACCGTGCCTTCCAGACCGAAGGTGCGCGGGGCGTTGAAGTTGCCGTAATCGCCCAGCACGTTGCCGATGTTGCCATTGACGAGGCTGCTGGTCGGTGCGCTGGGCAGGCTGTTCGACGGGTCGCGGCGGAAGATATACTGCTTGTTGAACAGGTTACGCGACCACACCGCAACCGTCAGCTTCTGACCGCCATTGCCCATCGAGATATCGGCCAGCGACAGGCGGGCGTTGACGATGAACGATGCGTCCGCCTTGTCGGGGAACTGGTCGAAAGCCTGGGTGGCCTGCGAATAGTTGGCGTCGACATGGAATTTGACCGCGGCGTCGCCACCACCGATCGGCAGCGCATAGTCGATCGAGCCGCTCGCCGCATTGCGCGGGGTGAACGGAATGAAGAACTGCTGCATCACCGGCGGCGAGGAGACGCCCGCGACCGTGAACGAGATCGGGATCAACGGCACCTTGGTATAGGTATAGGCATAGGATGCGTTCAGCGTCAGCCCTTCGACCGGGCGCAGCGTCAGATCGGCTTCGATACCGCGGATCTTCGTGATGCCTTCGGCATTGATCGTTCGCAGCACGTTGACGTTGCTGCCACCGGCCGGCTGGATGTAGCTGATGTCGACCTGGCTGTCCTTGCGGTCCATGATGTAGGCGGCAAGGTTGAAGCGGGCGCGGCGATCCCAGAAGTCCGCTTTCAGGCCGACTTCATAGGATTTGACGTCCTCGGGATTGAACGCCTGATAGTTCGCCGTGCGCGAGCTGGCCCCGCCGGCGCGATAGCCGGTCGCATATTTCGCATAGACGTGCAGGTCGTCGCTGACGTCATAGGCGAGCGTCGCCATCGGGTTGAAGCGGCGCCATTTCTTGGCGAGCGGCTGATAGCGGTTGTTGGCGACGGTCGTGGCGCTCGCCGGCAGATCATAGTTCACGTTGCGGAAATAATGCAGCACGCCGCGCTTCTTGTCTTCGGTGTAACGCGCGCCGACGGTCAGGTGGATCGCATCCGTCGCATTCCACGTGACCTGGCCGTAAGCGGCATAGCTTTTCGACCAGACTTCCGATGCGCGGTCGATCGAGCGGCAACCCGGCTGCGAGCCGAAGCCGCTCGAACCCGTGCAGGGATCGAGGATCGTATAGACCGGCAGGCCGGCGCCGTTCAGATAAACGCCGTTGGAGTTGGGCGTCGCCGCGTCGTCGCTGACATGCTCGTTGAAATAATAGAGGCCGGCGACATAGTCGATGCTGTCCACCGTGCCGACCGCCTGCAATTCCTGGCTGAACTGGCGCTGGCGCAGGCCGGCGAGGCTGTAGCGGCTGAAGGCGCAGGGGGCGGACTGGGTGCAGGACGCGGTCAGGTTGACGACCGGAACGCGGTGCGCGCCGCCCGAATTGTCCCACTGATCGACATCGACGCCGCGCCATGCGGTGATCGAGCGCAGTTCGAGGTCGGGGGAGACCTTCCATTTCAGGCTGTTGGTGAAGCCGTGGGTCTTGTCGACGCTCGGCTGCTGCGGCACGCCGATGTCGGCGGTCTTCATGCGGCTGTCGCCATTGATGACCACGCCGGGAAGCGGGGGACGAACCGTGCCGGCCAGGTTGGTGTAGGGTGCGCCGGGCAGGGCGCAGTTGGGCGCATTGCTGGCGGGTCCGGCGACGCAACCATTGGGATTATAGTTCAGCAACTGGCTGTAGAAGGGGGTGTTCTTGTCCTTCGCGATGTCGAAGGAAAAGTCGTTGGTGATGTCGGGCGTCACCTGCCAGCGGGCGGCGACGCGCAGGCCCTGGCGGTCATAATAGTTGAAGCCGGCCTGGCCCGCGAGCGGGTTCTTGGTGGTCGCGCCCTGATATTGCTTCACGCCGTCGATCTTCAGGCTGAAACCCTGAAATTCCGGCAGGTTGATATGGGCGCTGACGGTGTTCGAACCATAATTGCCGATACCGCCGCTGATGCGGCCGCCAAATTCGCCGGTCGGCGCGGCGGAGACGATCGACAGCGCGCCGCCTTCGGTATTGCGGCCGAACAGCGTGCCTTGAGGGCCTTTCAGAACTTCGATCCGCTCCACGTCGAACAGGGCGGCATTCAGGCCATGCTGGCGGCCGAGATATACGCCGTCGACATAAATGCCGACGCCCTGTTCGCGGGCGGGCTGGTTGGCGTCGAGCGGCACGATGCCGCGAATGCCGATGGTGAGCGCGGACTGGCGCGCTTCGAAGGTCGCGACGCGCAGCGACGGTACGGCGCCGTCGGCGAGGTCGTAGAGGCTCTGGACATGGCGGTCCTTGAGCGCTTCCATATTGACGACCGCGATCGCGATCGGCGTCTGTTGAAGATTGGTCTCGCGCTTGGTCGCGGTGACGACGATTTCGGTCAGGCCTTGCCCGTCAGAGGCGGCATCTGCGGCATGGGCGAGCGCGGGGATGGAAACCGATGCGAGCAGCAGCCCGCCGAGCGAAGTCCGCAGCAGCGGCATGGTTGAACGAATCATGGAGAAAGGCCCCTTGGATAGCGATTGGTCTTGCTTTGCGGGGTCGCCACTAGAAGGGTATGACAACAGTTTTGTGACAGTTGTCGTCACGGAAATGTCATATATCCGCGAAGCATTGATGCCGCCTTGACCGGCGGCGTCATGGCGTGGCTGAAAACAAAGCGAGGTTCTCTGGCCGGAGCCGAACGAACGCTGCATCGCGGTGAGGTGCTGCGTTTTCGGGAGGCATCGTCCATGGCCTGATCGTGACGGGGCGGTATCCGTTGGAGTCGCTGACGGTGCATGTCATTTCCAGTGGCAAGCCGATGGTGGAATGGGTAAAGCCATGATATCGAAGCCTAAGGCTTTCTGGCATGACATTAAGCAGCCGAAAATGCGCAGCCGCCGCACACGCAGCGGTGCAAAGCCACAATAATAAAAGTTGAAATGGAGAGATATGATGAAGAATAAGGTGGCCGCATGCATTGCCCTCAGCGTTGCCGTTGGAGCGGCGACCGGAGCAGTGGCTGCGCCTGGACCATCAGCATCCCTCTCGCGCCCGGTGGCCTTCGCCGCATGCGCGGTCTGTCACAAGACCGAAAAAGGTGCGCCCAACGGAATTGGTCCCAACCTGTTCGGCATTGGCGGTAAAAAGGCAGGGGCAGTGCCCGGGTTCAACTTCTCGCCCGCGATGAAGCAGTCGAATGTCGTCTGGGACAAGCAGAGGCTCACCGCCTTCATTACCGCACCCAGCACTTTAGTGCCGGGCACGCGCATGCCTTATGCTGGCATGAAAAATCCGGCAGCGGTCGCCAGCATCGCCGACTATATTCTTGCACTGAAATAGAGGCGTCGCGTGGCGTCACGCCCAAAGCGCCAGTTTGAATCGTAGGGGTGCCCGATGGTCCCGATGATGCTGTCCGCTGGAAGCGGTACGGTGCGCTTTGCGGCATGTCGCATCGATCATGATCGTCTTGCGCCCGGTGCCATTGGCCGAAGGACCATCCATCATCGCGATAAAGACACCTTTGTCGTCCATCGCTTCGAGCGTTCTATAGCGTCCTTGCCGAACATCCTTCTGGGCGCATTCTGCCACCTCGACCCCTTGCGGCTGTGATTCAGGCTTACTGCCACGCCTGAAGCACAGCCGCCGTCTCAGGTCAGGCGTTACAACCCCAGGCGCCATGCCGGACCGTCATACCCTCTAAAACTGGGTTCCGGTGGACGTCGAGTGACAATCGAAGAGACCAATCGAAGCGGCGAAGTAATTGGATAGTGTTCGTTTCGGAAGAGGTGATAAATGTAACCAATCTTTTGGGTCGTGCGCGGGAGGCAGATGTACCAATTGATCCAGCCTTGCGCAGCGCTCGGAAATTCCTGACCGTCGCGTCGTGCTTCACCCACCGGCTAAATCGGTGGGTAGATCACGGGCGACGACTGGATAATTGCGTGCGTGCGCTTAAAAATAACATGGCTCAATCCATGTCCGAATATTTCCGCTATTATGCAATGGCGGGCTGACGGGAGAATGTCATTGGAGGTCGCGGCATTCTTACGGAACGCTTCTTGAGGGACAAGCGGGGC
>NZ_JBMDKW010000026.1:0-21092 GCF_057809915.1 Sphingobium sp. FG11 | reverse complement strand
CGCCTGAACTGATCGCCGCAGAAACAAAAAGGCGCCGGAAGCAAACTCCGGCGCCCCTTTTATTGCCCTTCATATCCTAAATATGCCATTTATGCGTTGCGGCACAGCTTCTTGAAACACAACGGCATTTCTGATTACCTTAAATCAATCAGGAGCAGCACATCATGCTCAACGCAGAACCGCAATATAAAAATCATTCTCCCTATTTTTACGCGCCGACCGAATTGGCCACCACAGCCGTCAGGGTAAAACACGCTCTCATCATAGGGGGATGCTTTGCCGAAGGCATTAGCCACCATATTCACCGGGTTTTCGCCGGCGCATCAGCAGATCATATAACCTATAACTTCGCTGGCGAGTTACCAGAGCCGGCCCGCCCGATAACCGATTATGCCTTTCAGTTGATCATGTTGCCTTTGCGCGCCGTAATGCCCGAAGGCATGTTCATGATGCTAGATTGGAATGATATCCAGCCCTATATGGATTGCCTCACTCATTCGAAGAAAATCCTGAAAACAATGCTTGATGGTAGCCTCAGCTATAATGGCCAGCATGGCCTGACGAGCTTTGTTACTGACTTCTTAGTACCGCAAGCAAGTTCCGTCGGCAGACTTCAGCCACGCAACGATATTCGCAATCCCGCCGCCTTTGTTCGGGAACTCAATGCCTTTGTTGCGGATTATGTGCAAAAACGTAATAATGTACATTTGCTCAGCATCGACGACATTGCCGCGCAGATTGGCCGCCGTTTCATTCAGAATGACATCATTATGACGAATAGTGATGGTGCTTTCGTGTCGGATTGGGACTGGAGCATGGACCAAGACAGGCTGCATCCGCCGCAAAAGCTTGCAGATGTAAACGAAATTAAAAACGCCGATTATATTCTCGCCATCTGGACGGAAACGGCAGCATCATACCGAACACTCATGCAACAAGACAGCGTAAAGCTGGTGATCTGCGGTCTGGACAATACGCTGTGGCGCGGCGTAGTGGCTGAAGAAGGCGTCGACAATCCTGCCTTGATCGAAGGCTGGCCACTCGGACTCATCGAAGCATTAAACTATGTGCGCCGTCGGGGCATCCTACTGGCCATTGCGTCGAAAAATGACGAATCTAATATTCGAAGGCTGTGGTCCGATATCATCGGCAATCGGCTTCCGCTCAATAAATTCGCAGTGGTCAAGATTAACTGGCATTCCAGAGCTGAAAATATCGGCGAAATAATGCGCGAGACAAGCCTCCTTCCCCGCAATGTGGTATTCATAGACGATAATCCGGTGGAACGCGAAACCGCGTTGAAGGCACATCCGGGAATCCGGGTTCTGGGGGCGGACTTATATAGCATTCGACGTATCCTGTTATGGGCGCCAGAAATGCAGGTCGCTGCAATAACGGACGAGGCCGGTCGGCGGACCGATATGATCCAGACACAGATCGAGCGCGAAAAAACCCGCACGGTCATGTCCCGGCCCGAGTTTCTGGCTTCGCTCGATATACGCCTCACGCGTCACAAAATTGATGGGGTCAACCATCCAAAATTCGCACGCGCTATAGAACTACTGAACAAAACTAATCAGTTCAATACGACCGGCCGCCGTTGGCAGCAGGAAGCGATTATCGGCTTATTCCATCGCGGCGGCAGGATAGAAGTCTTCTCGGTCCAGGATAAATTTACCGAATATGGCTTGATGGGTCTTGCCCTGATCGATGGTGATACGATTGAACAGGTTGTGATGAGTTGCAGTGTACTGGGATTGGAAGTAGAAATAGCATTCATTTCTGACATCGTGGCTGCCATGCTAGTAAATGGCGCGGTCCATGGAAAGATTAAGGCGACTGATGCCAACATCCTCAGCCGCGATCTTTTCGAACGCTGCGGCTGGTCTGGCTCGGGTGATAATTGGGAAATCAGAGAAGCATCGCAACCACCCGTTCATGTAACTATGATCGCCGAGAGGGAATTGACTTAAGTGATACGCGAGGCCGCTCCGGTTGCCCTGCACGTTTCGCTGGGTCCGTCCTAGACAAATGCTAGATTATCCATACGAGCTATTATTGTGACCGAGGCGGAGGATGTCGTGACCGAGCCAGCTTTCCATGGTGACATGCTGACCGAACTGTCGGCTTTGCGGGATGAATTAACGTATATGCGCTACCAAATGGCGCGCATTGTCGAATCCGTCGATATGTTGCATGGTCGGCTTGGCTCACCGGAACGGCAGGACTTCATTCAAGAAGCGCCCTTTCCGGTTTCGCCCATTGGGTATCCCGTCCTGCCCCGACAGTGGCCGGTTCGTTTCGGTCAAATCGCAGCGCCCGATCATTTTCTCGCAACCGGCTGGTGGCCGCGCGAGGATTGGGGTGTATGGAGCAAGGGAGTGTCACAACTTTGCTTCAGCTTGGCAAGCGATCATGCCGCTCGCCCAGTCCACCTTCGCTTGACCGTGCAGGCATTTTCTCCGGCCGATCGAGAGAGGCAGGAATTGTGTGTAACCGCTAACGGATATTGTATCGGCCGCTACACCCTTAGAGGGGCGATCCAGATATTGAAAATCCGTTTGCCAGTGGATTGCATAGGCAACGGCGATATCGCTATTGAACTGCGCGTGGAGCATTCTCTTTCGCCCCAAGAGGCCGAAGCCAGCGTCGATGCCCGGACGCTGGGCGTGGGCCTGATCATGCTGGAGATGTTGTAGGCGAACGTCCCAACAGCGTGCGCACAGAGGAATCGGAGAGCTGTCGCTACACCGGCCACCCGTCGATAGACTGGTTTTTGGGTTGCCAAGCGGACAGCCGCTGTGCATCAAGCTTATATGGCGCAAGCGCTTAGAGCATAGTGCGCAAAAGTGGGAACCGGTTTTGGTCAAAACGATGCGACTTCTAGAATATAGAAAGCGCTGGCTGCCTCGAGTTTAACGCAGCGCACTCGCGACCTGGCCAAACTCGGATTGTGCGGAGGATTGAATGCGATTTGGTGTTGGCAAACGGAATGTTCAGATTGCTCAGAATATGACGTCGCTTTCGGCCCGCGGCAATATCGTGTTCCGCACCGAAGATGACGAATTTTACGAGCTGCGGGATGGGGTATCCCATCGCTACTACGATCCCAATCTTGGCCTAGTGAGCTATGAGGGGCGCCAGTATATCCGAACCGACGCGACTTCTTTTGTTCGAGATGGCACGGAATTTTTCGTCCATTTGCCAGCGGAGCGCAAATTCATTAGTCGCCCGGCAATTGGCTCAGATTCGTCTTTTGAAGAATTCCATTTCGAGCGGGAGGGTATCTGGCGGCCTGAATATAGCGAGACGATGTCCCTAATGGGACGGCCTGAACGCGTTTCACATAGCGTCACGATCACAGGCGACGAAATCATTACTCGTTCCAATGGCGAAATTATGATAAAATCCGGTAACGGATATCAGCCTTATTTCGTTAATCGCGAGGCAACTTCGAACCAGTTTGTTCGCTTAGATCTTGAAGTTCCTTATGAAAACGGAAAACGAGCCGTTACTTTATTTCTTCAACCCCGATCGACTCCAGGCGCCCATAAGTGGTTAAAGCATTTCGCTCGAACGCAGGCATTCACTCGTCAGATTTCGCAAGCAGGATCTCCTTTCGTTCGAAATTTTAATACTGTTTTCTACAATGGCGAGCAGGATTTGAAAGCTTGCGTCAAAGCGCTGGCAGAAACCGTACGTCAGATTAACGATGTGTATGAAAGCGACCTGGAAAGCGCCAATGGCGGTAAGCTCGATGTGCCCACGATGAAGAACATAAGCTTTGACCTACTCAACAAGTTGCATTTCGAATTTGAAAATTTCGGCGAGCGGTTCAAAAAAGGGGACGCTGGCGTGCGCGGCAAGATCGCGAGCGTCTATGGCCCATTCTGCCAACTCAATGATCAAATTCATGCATCCGAAGGGGCATTGTCCAATAGGCATCGCACCCTAGAGGAAGCTTGGTGGTCTCTTCACTGCTCCTTCCTGCCTGATCTTTATGCTGAACTCGAAAATTCCATGTACGAAGAATTTACTTTGGATTGGGATTTCGGCACCATGTTCATGGGCTATCACACCCTCGGCAAAGATATTCTCGCAGCGTTCTGGAATAATGACATGGATTTATTCGCTCGCGATGAAATCCGGCCGCAGCGTATTTCATCCTCGGAAATCTTTCTTTTTCTCGGGCCACAATCGAGAGGGCATTTGGAAAATCTCAATAGATGGTGGGACGAAAAGGATATCAGCCAGTTTGGGTTTGTAAAAAATGATCCCCGCAACTCCATAGGCTATATCCCGGTAGCCGATCTGGTGAGACACGATACAAGTGAAACACAAATCAAGCAGATGATAAAGGGATCGAAATCTATTCTAGGCGCGGCGTTGATTAATAATTGAGATTGAGATCTAAAATGGTTGATGTTGCGATAGTTGGTAATTGTCAAGCCCAAGCATTAGAAGCTATGTTTATGATGTACACCGACTGGAATATTGTTCGAATTCCAGCGGTACATGTCCTCACAAAAACCGATGAGGAAAGTGTGATTAAGCAACTCAGTACGGTCGATGTTATATTCTCGCAGCGCGTTTCAGATGACTACCCTATAAGTTTTCTTAGAACATCAGATTTAAAATCCAATTTTCCAAAAGTAATATCGTGGCCAAATATATATTTTAATGGATATTTTCCTGATATAGAATATTTCTACAAAGAAAATATTGGGAAAATTATTGGCCCTTTAGATGATTATCACATGAGGCTTGTGCATTATTTTCACGCGCAAGGGAAATCTGTAGCAGATTGTTTATACCTATACAATGAAGATATATTTTCAACCTATTATCCTGAGCCTATGGAAAAATCCTTGGAGGAATTGAAAATTAGGGAGCAAGGGCTCGATATTAGTATATCCCCTTATCTCGATAGCAATGTTCGCGATAGGAAATGCTTTTATACTGTCAATCATCCCAAAAATTTTGTTTTATTTGAGATGGCTCGCCGTATGGCAACAGCGATTGATGAGGAAGTGAAATTTCCTCAGGTCCATCCTTTTGCGCTGGCGCGTATCAATATTCCGATCTACCCTCACATTCGAAATAGCTATCAGATGCATCACATTCCTGCTGAATCCTTCGTTGGAATTGGGAGGCATCACATTCAAATTCCCGTGGGTCAGGCTCAGCCGAAAGTGTACCATAACCTCGAAGAATTGATTGAGCTATTTTATAGATTTTATGACAGCATGCAGTAATAGTTGTTTTTGGGAGATAACCGTGGTTGAAATTTTCTCCAAATGGCCTGGATACGTTGATGCTGCTTCGGACATGAAGGTCAAATGCGACAGTCAGTCGCTTTCCTTCTACAGTGATCTTTCTTCCTTTATCGGCGAGAAAATAACTGGTTATCGCCACATGTCTCTTCTTGATGTGGGCGCGCGCACTGCTGCGGGAACCGCTTTATTACGTGCTATCCATCATCCTGCCTCTTTTGCGCGCTTGAAGCTGAATCGAGTGACGGCGCTCGATCTGGATGAAGCGGCAATTCAAGCGGCTGCGAGTGAATATCCGGACTTAGAATATCTGGTTATCGACGTTGCCAAACTGAAGGGGCTGGATGCGTGGGACATTGTCCTCGCCAGCCATACGATTGAGCATGTCAACGATCCGGTTGGGTTTATCGAGGCGCTAGCAAATGTGGCTAAGCAATATGTGATTATCGCCTGCCCCTTTGCCGAGCAAAATTTATCGGTTGGGCATGTTCAACGTTTTAACATGGATTTTTTTGAGGAAAATGGCTTTACTGACGTGAAGGTATATCGCTCCCAGCATTGGCACGGCGGGATGGCCTGCATCGCTATCAAACCTGTCGGTTAGTCACCGCCCGATTACCCTTTGCTCAGAGAAACCGATATTCTGAGTATTCTTTCTAGGCCACCGACTCATATGCCGCAGCCGAATTTCTGATATGTGACCACACTTGGGCGCTTCCATCTACCGCTCGCCGAGACGGCATAGGGATGATTCATTAGCTCCGGACAGCGGGAGCGAGCGATGCGATATCGGAGCTTTTCGGGTTATCGGACCAGATGAGGCGGTTTTCGGCGGACGACGATCCACTGGAGGTGCTGGCGAGTGTCGTGAATTTCTGAGGCGTTCTGTCGGTGTTGTTGGCCGCGCTGGCCTATTCAGACGGCGCCAAGAGTTGGGGGCCCGCCCTATGCCCCAGTTACAATGAAGATTCGGGTGCTGGCGGCGCAGAACGATGCGTTAGATGCCCGCACGGAATGGCTGATCCGCGACCGGCTGAGTAGAGTACGACCGGCCCGCTCGACACGCTGTTAGCCGATTTTGACCACCAACTGAAGGCGCGCGGTTGCCTGCCGATCGGTGGTCGGCGCCACGCTGGTCGCGGCGCCAAGCAACGGAACACCGAGGCCGAGTAAAAGAGGGCAAGATCGCCACCGAGATCTGGCCGGACGATCCGGCGGCAGAAGGATATCGACACGCGCTGGACGCTGAAGTTAGCCAAGGCTCGTCCTGCCGCCAGCGGCAAGCCACAGCTCGACATTGCGATCCCGAGCTTCGGCTACAAAAGCAGCATCTCGATCTGCCGGACCTTCGGCTTTATCCGCGAAGGCAAGATCACCAATGGCGCGCTACGACGGGCGTATTTGCGCGATGTGGTGACGGGCGACAACACCGCCTCGGATGTTTAGGCCGATACCCGCCCGTAGCCAGAGCAACGAACGCTGGCTCAAGGTCCAGGGTCGGATCGGCCATATGCACCGCAGGAAGCCTAAGGGCCGGCCGATGCCCGAGAATGTCCGGTGCCGCGACGCCACCAAGTCCAAAGTCCGCGCCTAAGTCGAGCACGTGTTGCCCAAAAGGCGGTCATGGACTCGTTCATCCGCACCATCGGCATCGACCGGGTCGAGACCATTATCACGCTCGCCAACCTGGCGTTCAGCATGCATCGTCTGATCTTCAACGAGTCCCGGCAGCAATAGGATAGTTGCGTCCTAGACTATCGGAATCCGTTAAAACGGACCGATATCGAGAGGCAAAAACCATCACGCCCCACCCGGACATCGTGCCCACAGGCCGCTCAGTTCATCGGGTAAATGGAGGTGCTCAGCCGCCTAGGTCGCTCGAAAGGCTTTCCCCATGTTCCACCTTCCAACGACAATAAATCATATTTTCCGATTCTTGAATTCGTGACACGACTCCTATTTCATGTCCTATGCTCTATCTTTCGGAACGGCTAAGATGTCTATGTGGTCTACGCCTGATGCACGCCAATGTGCCACAACGGCTTGGGCATCCTGTGCAAAATCAACAAGCGACCCATCATATTGGATAGCAGAGAGGTCATATCCTAGTTCGTGGAGAAAGCGCAGATAACCAACCGGATCGTGCATCCCGCTAGCCGAGAATTCTGACACAATCAAAGGTTGAAAACGGTTCAGGTGCTGCTGAAATCCTTGCAACGCTAACCACTCGTGGCCTTCGACGTCTATTTTGATAAAATCGAGTTGCTTCAGTTTCAAAATGTCGTCGAGCTTGACACCCGGAACGATAGTTGATCGCATCAGTATGGCCAGGCTATCTGCTGGCTGCGATACGGAGCCATTGGAGTAAGCTGAATTCAGAACAAGCGCAGCGTTCCTATCGCTCGCTGCCAAGCAATGTGTGGACTGCCATCCAAATCCGTTATGTCGCCGGGTAGCTTCGATATATCGGCAATTTCTGGCGTTTGGCTCAATCGACACGACTTGCCCGGTCGGTCCTACCAAATGAGCGGCAAGGGCAGTAAAATAACCCAAATTGGCCCCTATATCTACTACCGCATTTCCCGGCTTGAGATATTGGCGAAATATGGATGCAACATGGGTTTCATATCCACCTCGCGTAACATGTTTGCCGACTGCATCATCCTCAGGATCGACATAAAGAGCGTAGCCTTCACAATCGACGAGCATCAATCCTCCTTCAGGAAGCGCCAATAGATCGCGGGCAGCAAATTCCTGCGAATTGAGATATTGCCGAACGCAATTCACCAAATCCAAGCCTACTGCATCCATATGCCCCGGCACTTCTTCCGAATTAGGCGCACGCCCAAGCAATAAACGGAAGCAGAAATATATATCTTCTGGCGATGCCCGGCCATCATGGCCTTGAGCCAGCATGCGGCACATTTCCAGAGGTGCCAAAGCATGACCGCCCGCCCTCGCCAGCAAGGAGGCATCGACCGCGGCGGAAGGTTGGGGCGTTCTTTTCCGCCTAAGCTTCTGAAGAAAACCCGACATACTGCATCACCTCAATTGGATTCACGGACTCGGAACATTGCATTCGATTGATTAATCGAAGCCAAACCCCCGCCAATGCCAAACCTGTTCATTTGTTAAGGCTGTCATAGCAGATTCCAGTCTATTCCGTTCCAGATAAGCCTTGCGACACCATATGCGCTCTTTATTGCATAACTCGCGCTGCCATCAATCGTCCCTGCCAATGGAGCAATGGTGATAGCGTAGGTCGCCGCATCCCCCTTCCCATCTTTGATGATGATTTGCTGCCCCGTCATTTTTGGAGTGGTTAGCCGCACCTCCGTAGGTGAGTGCGCCGCCTTCTTCACGATGATCACGCTTTCGCCTTCACTCGTCGTTATTGGCGCAGCGCTTGTTACGATGCGGACAGAGGTAGAAAACGTGTCGACTCTCAGTCGGGAAATAGTTGTCTTGTCGCGCTCGAAACGAGCTGTTTCGTCAGCCCCCATATAGATGGCCAAACTGTCCACGGTCCCCGTCGGATGAACAAGGCGAGCCTGCTGATTGCCCGCAAGTATGATATTTTGTGGATAATTGCTAAACGCCGTGCCCCAGGGAGGCGATGACATTGAATATGCAAGTCCAATACCATAGGTAAAATCGCTACTCGATCCAAGCTGCACAAGATATTTTGGTCGATTCTTATTATTGAAAAGATGGACATTGCCCATAAGTACAGCCGGCGTAGGCGCATTGACGATATTCACATCAGATGAGGCCCCTCGATCCAGTCGACTATTCCCGGTAAAGCGCGCACCGATTATCTGATGGCTGACCTGTGGACGGCTACCCTCGTCGATGTAGGCACCATTTCGGCCATTGGCATCGAATGTTCCGCCTATCCAACTATTGGAAATATAATTATAGGGAGAGATAACATAACCATTTTTATCATTGAAAAATGCGCTTGTTGTGGTGAAAAAATTCCCTCCCCCCTGAGACAATTGTATTCCATTGGATTTATTACTTCCTACAATCAAATTATTCATGATATTATCAAATGAATTTACTGAAATTCCATTTCCACCTGACCATCTTATGGTTATTCCGTTAAAAACGGCAGAATTACGATTTCTTCCTATAAAAATTGCGTCGCTCTTAACGTTGCTAATTGTTATATCAGTTAGCTTCCCCGCCATGCCATATTCGTCGGCTAGATTCCATTCGGTAGCAGGATATTCTATTCCGTTGCTCAAAGAATCTTGATTCGCGCCGTTGCCGCTGATCGAAAGGTGGAGCAACGAGGCATAAGAATTAAGAGCCTTAGCCCAAGTACCAAAACGCTGCGGCATTATTTTCACCGCAGATCTGTTAGCTCGCCCAAACAAACGGACAACCGTCTGTTGCTCACCAGCGCCCTGAAGCGCAAGCGGCTGGCTGACATCGACGCCGGGCGTATCGATTACGCTTGGCATTATCTGAACCTGCCCGCGAGCATCCCCAAAATAGTCCTGCGCTATGACCACCTCTGCCCTCGAAATAGCGGCATCCAGATTCGCACTGGTTGGGCCGTCATTTGGAGGTGAAATACCAATCTTGGCAGCAGGTATGGGAATCGAATTGGCAGTTGGCATCTCTGCATGGCTGGCTATGATATTTTGCCCGATCGCCGGTAACGGCACTACGAGCAAATAAGCGAAAGCCGACGACAACAGGTAAACATTCATCCCAGTTTCCTTCGCGGGTTGCCAGGCGCCGTCCTTGCGAGCTTCCATCCGATCAGCCGCTCTCAACCACCGTCGCATGTCAAAATATTATCGCCACAGCGAGGGCTGCGGCAAGGGAGAGTATTTTTGGACAAACTTAGCCAGTATCTGATAGCGACGAAAGGCATCATAATGATCGGATTGCCGCCCCTCACTGCTTGAGGCCTGCTGCTGCATGTGGCCCCAGCCTACCCCGATCGGTCGAGCACGATGTTGAGTTTGCAACCGTCAGCGCCTTACACCGCGCCACTGGCCCGTCCATAGCCTACTGTATTGCCGAACTAACTATTATGCCAAAAGACCCGGCCAGCTCATAAATCTCTAGAATAAGGGCTCGCCGTTCTCACCAATTCCAAGTCAAGCAAGAAATCGGCGCGATCAAAAATCGGCACTTGTAAAAAGAAATTGATTTTTACTTCTATCTCTACAGCAACTTAATGACGATTTAGCAATAGTAACAAGATATGAATATTTATGATTATCCTGCTGCGCCTACGAAATTTCATTCAATCGATAAAAGTTGAAGAACTATTCCTTTTTACAGAATAAAATCTTAAAGTTTCCAATCAGATTTTTCGCCTTCTTCCTGAAGGCGTTGTCGCTGTCTTTTTTTCGACCGCAGAAATTTTTGCCCCCTGCACTTCGCTGCTTGGAAAGACAGGCGATCCTAAAACAGCGTTCGATAGCTTGACTTCTTTATTATCAGCTGCTTGCGCGAAGCCAAGCTGCGTATCTACGGATACGCCGGCCAGGCGCGCTTGTCGCAACGCGCCAATCCGCTTGTAAATATCGGAGAAATGGCGCTCCTGGGTCGAAATATAGCTCTCAAAAACGCTCATCGACCGTTTCCGGAGAAGATCCACGGCGCCGGGTTGTGTCCAGACATGCTCAACGGCTTGGACGACCTGTTCGATCGTACGGCAGCCCTGTTCCGGGACATCGGTTGGTATGCCTGTAAAGGCGGAAACCGTTCCGATAAGACCTACCCCGTGCGCCAGGGCCTCGACGGTCTTTATTTTCAGGCCCGTTCCACCCATCATCGGATTGAGGGCTATATCGATAGCGGCATAAAAATCGTCGAGATTAGGCACGCGGCCCAATAACTCGAACGGTTGCATCGGGATCGCCTGCAACACGTCGCAAATAGGTCCGGCTGCGACAAAACGGACATTAGTGGGAATGTCGACCGAACTCAGCCCTTCGCAAAAGGCCACCAGCGATGTCACATTAAATGGATTTGAACTGCCGATATATCCGATGATAATCTCGGCATCGCTGGCTTTTCGGCGCCGCCGAACCGGATAAGGGCGTGCCAGAAAGCCCACTTCTGATACTTCGCTGTTGGTTCGCCTTTGTGCTTCGATCGCTTCCTCAGCCTGTATCGCAATCACCAGGTCCGCGCGATCCAGTCCACGACGCTCCTCGGGAATGCTAGTATAATACCATTCCGGCCGGCGCCCGATCGCGGTAAATTTCTCAGCCCTATCCCCAAACAGGTCATGCGTATCAATGATCTTGACGCAATCGTCCGGAAGCGCCAGCAAGGCGCGAGATAGCCAAACATAGTTAACGACACAGGCATCAAATGTCCGTTCAACGCGTAATGCTTTGATGCGTTCTCCGATCGCTTCATGATACCAGTCGTCGATACCGAAGTAAGCAGGATTGGACCTGCGCGGAACATGCCCATCGCAAGACACAATCTGGACATCGTCCCATGCTTCTGCCATAGCCTGCCGCCCCCCCGGCTCCAGGCCTTCCGCCGCCCAATAGAGAAAGGTAACCGAATCACCTTTTTTCTGAAAAGCGCGCGCCATGTCGAACGCTCGCTGCCGGCTACCCTGTGTTGCCGGATGTGTCGGCATCGGAGCGATCATCAAAATATTCATATTATGACCAGCTCACTTCTACCTGATTGATACAGCAACCAAGCCGCCGCGGGTCCATATTATTGGGTTGCGACACATGCTTGGCGATAACCGAAAGCGTAAATGCTCCCGAAAACTCTTCCGGCCTTATGAATGTCGAAAATTCCATGCCTCGATGCGTAATATGACTAACCACTGGCCGCCCATTAATGCGGAACTGAAGATCTGCACGGTTGCCTGATTCGGCCATGTTAATGACGGAAACTGTCATCATATGGGAACCCACCCAAGTAGAAGGCAAAACGATCCTGCTTTCCTTCGATGGCCCTGACCACACCCAAGATCCATATTCCGTCGTTTCCAGATCGTAAAAGCCCGATGCAAGCTCCAGGTCGCGTGCCTGGAAGCGAGTCTGAGGGAAGGGCTTGGTGATCGCACCACCCCCCTTATGCGGTGCAATCGCCGACGGAGGCGCGATTAACGGCCCATCACCATCTAGCAGCAGTTCTGCCCTTTCTTGCGGAACCGCCATAACGAACACCGTCGCAGCCCGAGGATAACCCCAATATATAAAGGGTTTGAAGACATAACCCCACGCTTTCAACTCAGCGAGAACGTCCTCATCATCTTGGGCATAGGCCACAAAAATAGGTCGGTCGCGCGCAATCAGCGCATTAGCGCCACGCCAGACCTTGGATTTGATCGCCTCCCCATCCAACGCAACAGCCACAACCTGGCCCATAAGCAGTCCCAGACGATCAAGGGACATCACCGGCTTTTTGGCCGGCCGGTCAAAACCCGCATAGGTTCCGCGCGATGCATATAATTGCACGCCATCCGTGGTTGCCAACTGCGGCCGCTCTTCGCTCAGCTTGGTATTAAGGATGCTGACCCGATCTGCCGCCCCCGCCGCACAGCATTGGAACAGAATATCCAAAAAGCTATTTGAACGATCCGTCGATAATAGCACGCCTCCACCGTCACAAGCCGCGATAGCCCGGGTTATGGGCGTTCCTACTCGTTGAAGCATTTCAACAAAAACGACTGCACTGGTATTCATGCGTGCCATACCTTCCTAGATCGCCACCTCGCTCGGCCTCAGGCTGTCTGATCCCAGCTTATAGCGCGGATGGAGAAAGACAGGATGCGCGGATCGCTGATAGACGCATAGTCATAAGGCGACTTTGCAACACCTTCTCCTGACACAAATTCGAAGAGGACATTCTCCCCTGAAATCGCCTCAGATAATTCTACAGTCGCTGCCCAGCGCTGCATCGCCTTTTGAGTATCGCGAACCTGCATCGGTATTTGTTCATAGTTAGCATATAACTGAAGCGCCTCGCCGTCTACGACGTCATGCGGCACACTGTCTTCGCCAATGATGGTGATCTTACGTGCGGGGCCGTGTTTCAAATCAATTCTTAGGCCCGCACGTAACCCCATCCAACGATAAGCACCATCTGCGCCGATCTCCTCCGCATGCCATCCAAAGCCGTTGATTTTTCCGGCGATATGCTCGGCAACGGCAATAGGCAAGTCGGCAGCATTCACTGCGCGGACAAGCCCTGCAGGAAGCGACAGACGAGTAATTTTTAGCGTCGGCTCGTCGGAAAGGACTTCGGTATAGGAGGATGTTGGTGCGATACGAAGGATGCGAGTTTCACCCTTCCCTTCATCCCGCACCATACGACCAACGAATCGCCAGTATCCTCCCTCCCTGATTTCAAAGCGACCAAGAAACGGCGTGTCCTCACCCGAAAACTGCCATTCCAAAAGCTCTGATGAACGTATGGCTCCGATACCCTCTACAACGATCAGTTGCCCGGAGCGGACAGGTGATGGAAGTGTCAATTCGATCGCGTCACCAAGCAGCCCATAAATTTGGGCGCCGTCAGTTTTTATATCGACGATTCCGCTAGACAGCGCCAAAGTCTCGTCAAAGACAATCTCCTGTTGCAAAGAAGCATCACCTGCAGATGCCTTGAGTACCGGCGCGACGACTGATGAGAGCGCGACAACGGGCGAGGGATTACCGAGCGCCCCGCCAGTGGTGGCGTATTTAACCAATTCATTGCGCATCAGTCCGAGTTCATGTTCAATATTATCACGATAGATCGACATAAGCATATCGACCCGGTCGAGTACTCGCTTCGCCAGATCATCCATCAATGCGTCGGTCGATTTGAACCCCGGCAAAATCGCGAGTCGATTGCGGAGATCAGCAATTTCACGCGCTTGGGCACCGATTGCATTTGTTACGTCGCTCGCCGCTGACGGACCCACCAGCAAAGGCGACCCTTCCAATTCGTCCAAATTCGAATGGGCAGCTATAATATGAACGCGTCCATCCAGCGCAGACGTAGGCAATGCGGCCGAAAAACGCCAACCGGTAATGATGTTGCCGTGGTGCACGATAGAGTTGACACGTTGCGGCAGGATGCTGATCGGCATTGCCGAATCATCATAGGATAGTTTCAGCGATGGAATTGCGTCGTCAAAGTCGAGATCGGCAACCCAACCCTCTATTTTACCATCACGCAATTGCTCGATTTTCCCGACGACGCGACGACCGGCCGCTAACGAAAGCAAAGTCTCACGGGTAAGCAGAAACGGGCGGCCCACCTGCTCATCCGAACCTGATACGCGCATTACGACTTCCGAAGCGTCACCCGACCCGGATAATTGCGCATCGCTGATAGCAAGTGGGGCTTCGAATTGGTGAAAGCCATTGCCCTTGCGCCGAAGATACAGCTCCTGGCTGAAAGCGCCGGCAGTGACGGTCGCAACTTTTATATCGCCGATGAACAGATCAATACTGATCGCCTCGTCCGGACGCGATTCGTCCCAAGCCCATCCAACCAGGCTTTTTTTATTGATACCGGTTATCGCGCCTTCATAGACTGCAATTGTTGCGTGATCCGTCAGAGGCGTTAACGAAGCATCCATCGCAGACTCCAGTATTCAAAGGTTTCATTTCAACATCCAAGACCCGTCGATCGGACCTGCACGGCGGAAATTGGTGCCGGAACCCCGACTGGGTGACAGCGCGACCGCGTCGGACGAGCGCAGGCCTATTCCTACAAACCGTGTGTTTGGCAATCGCCGGTTCAGTCCATCTTCCAGTTCTGGTGCCAGATCGCTCTCCGAGAAAAGATGCGTTTCCGAACAGCCCAGCGCCGTCAACACATTATGAGCCTGGGGCGCATTGCTATCGCCGGGGCTCGCAGAATCGATTAACTCAACCACGAGCGCAGCCCCCCAACGTAACCGACCCGCTATTGCGCGGTAGACATCTTCCGGCTTCTCGAAAACAGCGGCATCTAGCACTAACAGGGCTGCATCATAAACATTCTGGTCATCTTCGCCAGCGAGCAACGCCGAAATGCCAACACTGCTGATGGCTTCAGCCGGCCAGTCGAACAGATGTTCAAGGCAATAACGCCCCTCGCCGCTTTCATCCACGCAGAGAATTCGTGCATTTCCCGACTTTTCATTACCAAAGACGATGGGATAGCGCCACCACAAGGATTTGTAGGACCTTACTGCTTCGAATTTCCCTCCCAACAGGATGGATCGCGCAGTAGTGCGACCTCGCGCCGTCAGAGATACCCCCGGCACTACCGCAGAACGCCGCGCAGAATTTTCCTCAATTATAGCGTGATACCGTGTCGCAGAGGCTTGGGGCGTCCATTCCGCAGAAATCTTTAACGCCTCACGTTCAATGTTCTGCCGCACTGATTGTTCAGTAAGTAAATTGAGCAGGGTCTGATCCAGCACGGCATCTAGGTTTGGACCGAAGGGAATTTTGGCGACCGCACCATCTGGCATCTCACCCATAGGGCCATAATCGAGAACGATGCAGGCTCTGCCGCAGCCGATACCGCGCGCTAACGTTCCCGACGACTCTCCGCCAATCGGAAACCGCATGTTCAGGATGATGTCTGCAGCGGCGAGATGAAGAAAAAAATCATCCTCGCTAAGATAGTCGGTGCAGATCACCCGATCACTCAGTCCGCTCGCCGCGATGTCGGCATTCACATCATACTCGTGCGGGCG
Organism: Sphingobium sp. FG11; assembly: GCF_057809915.1. Lineage (NCBI taxonomy): Bacteria > Pseudomonadati > Pseudomonadota > Alphaproteobacteria > Sphingomonadales > Sphingobiaceae > Sphingobium > Sphingobium sp. FG11. The sequence goes on along the minus strand of NZ_JBMDKW010000026.1, from coordinate 5,135 downwards.
CCGCTCACCCGCAATCACCAAGCTGAAATCTGGCACATGGGCTCGAATACGCGCGAGACTTGCCAGCGATCGATCGATCAATTTCGGCCTTGTCACAAAACCGAGAGCAGAGATGATTAGCTGCGATTCAGGCAGGCCAAGACGGCGTCGAGCATCTTCGCGGGAAATGCGTCGCGCATCACGCGCACGCTGGGATACATGGTGAGGTAGGTAATGTACCGGTAGCCCAGGCCGGCGCGCCGCAGCCTTGAATTGACTGTAGCGGCTATGCACGATGAGTGCGGTGGCATTGGCAAGCACGATGCCGTTGAGCGCGAGTTCAAAGGCCATGAAACGCCCCCGCCAACCCATCGCGAGAAAATCATCCGATAGTATCGCGCCATAATCTCCGTAATCATGCTGCGCCCATCGCCTGTATATATCCCAAGAACCGACATTCTGCGATGCCGCCTCCAGCAAATAACTCAGGCAAAAATCATGTAGCACGACAATGCCCGGACGCTCGACCAAAATCTTCAACGCATAAACATGATCCGGATTATTACCAATATGGTATATATAATCGGCATCTTCAAAGATTTTGCTTTCAAGAACTTCTGTTTCTCTAAGAAATTTTACCGGCACGCCATCAAAAACCGGCACTGGTTGATCATTAGCAATGACCAGATATGGCTCATATTCTTCGGCATGATAAGGCAGAAGTTCAGCGACATAGTCTGCTATGCCATTTTCCGTTGGCGCAAAGGGGCTGACTATCAATAACGGGCGCGTCACAAATATCCCCCTATGTACTTCAACCGAATAGTAGCGATCATCACAACGAATGACGCAAAATGCTCGCATACGATGGCATCGCAAACCCGCCTGCCCATGAGCCTCGACGGAAGCAGGCAATATAACAACGACGGTGGAGGATAAGCGATGGACACCCTGCCAGTCAAGCGCTGATACAAATGAGGGAGGGGATAAAATCTATAGATATGCCTCATCAATTTTAAATTGAAGTTTAAAAAGCTTATATTATTTGTAAATTATTGAAATAATAAATTGAAAATAAGAATTTTTTTTCGATTCTTAAAAAGAAAACTTCTTTTTTATAGTTAAAAACTATAATTTATTTCTATACTTATCTTGTTAAATTTAGTAGATTAATTATAATTTTCTATTTCAACAAAATAGCATTCTGTTGAAACTTATTGCTACATTCCGCGTTCGATTACCCGATCACAGGAGAAAGTGAATTAATGAGTGTTTTTTTTCAGAGATTTGGTAATCATATAAGCGCCTTGATACTATCACTGTCAATTTTTTACGCCCTGTCAAAAGGCCATACTGCCAATGCAAGGGAAATTTCTGTTCAGCACCTTGGATTGGTCGATGATGCCACTTGCCGATTTGATCAAACCGATGCATTGCAACGCGCCATTCTAAAAGCTGCCGGAGGATTGCTGCAACTTCCAGCCGGAACGTTTTGCGTAAAGAGGGCGGATGGCACTCTCAAGGTATCGGCGCCACACAGCCAAATTAGTGGGATGGGGCAGTCGACGATATTAAGATGGGCGGCCCCTAAAGGGTCTAGGATAGCGCCACTGATCGATATTCTGCCCGCTGCAACCAATGCGAGCATCTCAAACCTCTCATTTGACCATCAGGCTGACAAAAATGATTACGCCGATTCCCGTTATTTCGGGACCGATCCATGGGGTGGTGTCATGGTGTCTATTCAGGCTGATAATTTCACCGGAAAGCGTTTATGGGGGAGGGCAGGCTTTGATAATTGCTTCGGCATCGCCGAGATGGGACCGGACAACAAAGTCCGCCCACAACGTCCTAAAGGCGTCCGGTTATCACTAATCCGGACACGCGCCTGCGGTTCAGGAACACATAGTCCAGATCAAGGCGGCCCGGGGCGGATCGGGGCGGGCATAGATAATGGATCAGGCTCCGGGACGCAGATATCGGATGCTAGCGACGTTGGTTCGTTCGGATCCTTCATAGCCGACATCGGCGCGGGCGGATCGGCGATATGGCGTAACATCACTTCCACCCGCTCACGAATCGACCTTCGATCCCCTCCTGCGCTATATGTGGGCGATCCTGACAATAAATTTTATGCCGTCCGTATCGTAGTGCCACAGGGGGATGGCATATGGTCAGATGGTCCAGCTAAACACAGCGTATTTTCGAATATTATGATCGTTTCGCCAAGGGCAGCCTGCCTCCATGTAAAAGGACCGAGCCGTTGGAACCAAGTTGTCTGCGATGTGAGCAAAGCAACTTTCCCGATCGAAGCTGCTATTAAGGTGGATGCGACCCTCGACTTGGTCGACGTCGATATTACAAATTTCATCCTTAAAACAAATGGAAATGGCGTGGGCCGCCTAGTCAACATAGTCGGTGGGAGGCCATATCGCATGCGTCTACACGGGACATGGCCTCGCGACACAGACGCCCAGGCAGCGGGAGTGCATCTTGTTCGTTCGCAACCCAATCCCTAGCACCAATTTGGCAGAATTGTAATTTTGGGATTTCCTTTTCCATGGATCGGCGATTCATGGGGGCCAGCTTTAATAGGGGCTGGTGATGGACGAGGACTGCGAGCAGATCTGGCACGCTGGCTTGAACCGTATCTGAAGGTTCTGGGCAACAAGACGCGGCGTCGGATATGCCGGGCTTAAATCGCCGGTTTGATTGGTCCGAGTGATCACGGCGTCGCGAGCTGAGGCACTCAACTATGATCGGCTGCATCACATCATAGGCGCAGGTATCTGGAACAGCAGGCCGCTGGAAGCGAAGCATGTTGATTGCTGCTGAGAAGTGACCTTGGGTTTTCATCGAGAAGTGACCCGCCTTGCGATTATGTTTCGGATGTCAGGGGTGGGTCAAGACGGGATTTTTCCCTGTTTTTGTGGTGCTGAGCCGAGCCGTTCTTGAACCGCAAGCTATCGTTGCCAGTCGCGAGGATGTGGCAGGTTATGGGTGAACTGATCCAAGAGCGCGGTGGATCATCGACGAACAGCCCTACCCAAGCAGGGCAAGGCCTCGGTCGGCGTTGCGCCCCAGTATGCAACGGCACTGGGCAAGAATGCGAACTGCCAGACTCTGGTATCGGACACTGGCCTCGGGAAAAGTTCCGGTTATGGGTTTGCGGCTATTTCTGCCGGAAAGCTGGACCAGTGATACGGCCCGGATGGACAGGGCCGGAGTGCCCGCAGATTTCCCGGCCTATCGCACCAAGCCTGACATCGCTATTGAGAAGATCGACCACCTCATCGCTGCCGGCGCGCGCTTCGGCTGCGCGCTGGCCGATGCCCGATAGAGCCGGTCGGCGGCGTTTCGACAGGCGCTCAGCGCACGAGGCTTGTACTGGTCCGTGGGCATCATCGGCACCAGGAGGTCTCTCCTGCAGATGTGCGGTGGCGCGCGTGGACGCCCCGTGTCCGACATGTGCCCGATATCAAATCCCGGCCGCCCATGTCATGCTCGGCCCTTCCCTCCACAAACCAGCTATCCGCCAGGCCATCATTGACCACATGTCGCGCACGCCGCCACGCCACGCCCTCACTGCGAAGGAACGGGATGAAGAAGCCTTCTCATATTAGCCTTTCTGGTCGCGACCATAGTGATTAGAATGGCTTGCAGTATTAGGTCAGGAGGGTAGCATGGACGATCTGGAACAGGCAATCGACCGGATGGAACGCTTTCTGGAGCAATTCGAGCAGCACGGCCTTATCGACTGTACAAGCGGCTTTTCCGTGAGCGACGCCAGCACTATTCTTGCTGAACTAAGGCTGCAAATGCTGGGTCAGCGCGATACCAGCGTATAATATTATTGATCAATCTCTCTAATCTGATTCCTTCTATCATCTGCCCCCGAGATGCTGAGTGACTGGTCGTAACTGGATCAGCACAGCCAAAGCACGAATCGTACATGCCCCAGAGGAACCTAGAGAAACCATGACTGATGCAAACGCCATTTCAAGGGGGCATCCCGTTCGATACTGGCGCCAGAATAAACCGTGGGCGGCCCAGAATTTTGGCGATTATCTCACGGAACTATTCCTTGATCGCCTAATGGTTCTGCCGTCCTTTCCTGCCGATGCGTACCATCTGGTCGGGAGCGTCATCACGTCCTCGCAAATCGAGGAAGACCTTCAAAATGTGAATGTGCCGCTTGAGCGGGGCTGTGTAGCATTTTGGGGATGCGGAATGCGTGACGAAAACGCACTGCCGGCCTGGGCGAAAAGCAAAGCGCGCTTCTTTGGCGTTCGCGGGCCCCTGACACGTGATGGCCTGAACCTTCCTCCCGATACAATATTGGGTGACCCAGGGCTGCTGGCTCCGATACTGCACCCCTCCCCACCCAGTGGCGAAAAAGGAGATGTGCTTTGCATCATCCATATTCTTGATCCGCAAAATGACGAAGACATTCTGCGTCGATCGGGGGCCGACCGTGTCGTGCGCGCCGGAATTCCGGGCACCATAGGCGCATTATGCTCATTTCTTGAAATGATCGCGCAAGCCGACTTCATCTTGGCGGGAGCATTGCACGGCGCGATCGTGGCCAGCGCTTATGGCGTACCCTTTGCTTATTATGATTCCGGCTTTATCGACATTCCCTTCAAATGGCGGGATTTCGCGGCCTCGGTCGAGATTGACGCCGAGTTCGCCAAGAATATCCGCGAGGGAAGAGTAATTTATGAAGATATGATCCGCCAACGATACAGCCGGCTGCCGCTAACACCCATACTTGCCGGAGCGCCATTTTCGGTACGGCACCATATGCTCGCCCGTGCCTTGCACGCTGACGGACATATCGACGATCCTACTTTGAAACGCCTGATTAGAACCTATTTGGATAATTCAGTCGACCTTGATCATCCAATCAGAACTGCCCAAACCATATGGGCAGAGGCGCGACATCGATGAATTTTGTCAGGCGATCAGTGTCCCGGACGCATAGTGTTTGACTTTTTCGCCCAATATCACCACCGCCGGGCGATGCATGCTTGCAGCAATGGACGGATCGTCATCAATTTCCTGCTAGGTCGCATTTTATTGCCAGCCTACTACCTCAATTTAGGGTCAGGACTCACTGATCAGAGCCAGAAGATGACGGTGGCTGCCAGTGCGAT
>NZ_JBMDKW010000025.1:0-33780 GCF_057809915.1 Sphingobium sp. FG11 | reverse complement strand
CACTGGCAGCCACCGTCATCTTCTGGCTCTGATCAGTGAGTCCTGACCCTACGACTGTAGGTCACTGATCCATCGGCGGCCCAACCTGATCCCAGATCCCAGCTTAGTCCGCCGGACAAATGCAGTTGGTCCGACTTGGTCGGTATATTTTGTTCAAAGCCGAGGATGGAGTAAATCTGCTTAGTCTTGCGTGTACTATAAAGCGCCTGTAAGTCGATTGTCGCCACGTTGGCGATTGTCTGCCGCCCAGATATAATACCGGTGTGTACTTTGACCTCCGGAAGTAGCGTGTAAGCGGGATCCGCACCTGACGTGTACGAGCGATCCGCTGCTGAGAGCCGCGATTGATCCCGGTAGGTGTAGCTCGCAGTTAAGCCGCCGCCGTCCCACTGACGGCCGACGACTTGCGAGGCTAGAAACTCACCATAGTGACCATCGGTACCCGAACCGTACCGGAGCCGGGTCTCTGCGCCATCGAGATCCGAGCGTAGCACAGCATTGACCACACCGCCGACGGCGTCGGAACCATAAAGGGCGGATGCACCGTCGAGCAGGACATCGACGCGTTGTAGCCCAGCAACAGGAAAGATGGACAGGTCGACCGCTTGGCCAATGCCCGAACCAACGGTACGCCGACCATTGATTAGGGTCAAAGTAGCTTCCGAACCGAGACCGCGCAGATTTGCACCGCTGCCAGCTGAAGGGTCGCCTCCGCCTCCAAAGAACGCTGTGGAGACTTGGTCGGTAACATCGCCTCCGAAATTCTGCGGCAAGCTTCGCAGCAACTGGGAAGTGGTCGAGATGCCTTCGCGCTCTATATCACTGCGCGTACGCGAGACGATTGGGGAGGCGATTGCTTTGCCTCCGCGGATGTTGGTGCCCGTAACGACAATCTCAGCGCTCTCGTCACTCGCCGCGGCGCTTCCGGCGGTGTCTTCCCCCGATGACGAGCTAGCGGCGGATTGTTCGTTTCCCGCTTTCACGATCGCGACCAGATTTCCATCGACCCGCGTGGCGAAGCCGCTACCGACTAGGATCGCGGCGAGTGCGGCTTCCGCCGACTGCTGGCCGCGAGCGCCTGGCGAGCGAGCCGAGCGCACTTGATCGGAACGATAGACGACCTGGCGACCAGACTGACGAACATAGGCGTCTAGCGCTGACTTCAGTGATCCGGCTGGAATATTGTATTCGCGCGTCTGCGCGGTCGCGGGCGTAGCGAGCGCCACGATGCAGGTGCTGGCCGCGAGTGCCGCTGCGAGTGTCCGGATCATATACCCCCCTTATCCGGGCAGACTGTCTGCCCCATTGGGAGCGCACGACAATCCAGAGGCGTCCATTTGGTAACGCTACTGACTCGAAATTTTCACGGTCCCGTCATCGCTCTCTATCTTCAGACCATAGGCATCGCGTAGAAGCCGGGTGAAGGAGTCGACGCTTGACGCCTGGAAGCTGCCGCCGATCGGGATCTTGCCCGCCTGGGCATCGGTGACGACGAGGCGGGTCCGGTTGTAGCGATTGAACTCGGCAATGACGTCGGTGAGCGGCGCCTGGTCGAAGCTCAGCATCCCATCGCGCCAAGCCAGCGCATTTTCAACGCGCTCCTCCGACTTGGCTGCGATCAGCGTCGAGGTTCCGCGCGAGATCGCGGTGTCACCGGCGGTGATGATCGCCGCGTGGGCCATCTGGCCTTCGCCGTCATCGACCCGAACGCGGCCTTCGAGCACGTTCACCGTAACCCGATCCTTATCCCGGCGAACCGAGAACTTGGTGCCGAGCACTGTGACAGTTTGACGACCGGCATGGACCACGAATGGCTCGCCCTCACGGTGCGCCACCTCGAAGAACGCCTCGCCGGAGTCGAGCCAGACTTCGCGCTTCTGTTCGTTTACGGCAGTGCGCAGGATGGTCTGCGTGTTGAGTTCAACCTTGCTGCCGTCGACCAGCGGGACGACGCGCCGGCCGCCGATCGGTGTGTCGAACCGGACCTGCTGTGCCGATTGTATTTGAGCCGGAGGTCGTTCGAAGAATTTCGAGCCGAGCGAGATGCCGCCGATTCCGACGGCGGCGACGAGGCTCGCTGCGATGGCGGCGGGCCACCAGCGTCGCTTCGGTAACGGTTCTTCAAGGTCGGTGTGCGCGTTGATGCCGAGCGATCTGATCCGGTCCGCCTGCTGCCAAAGGTGATCGGCCCGCCAGAATGCCGCCTTGTGCGCCATGGACTCTTCGAGCCAGGCATTCAGGTCGGCCTGCTCCTCCTCTGTCCAATCCTCGCCGTTGCGACGGATCAGCCAGTCGAGCGCCTGGTCTTCGATGGCCTCCTGCCGTTTCATGGCGCCACCTCGTGGTCACTCTTACGGGGATAGGCCTTTCGCACGATCTTGCCGGTGCCGCCGGCCATGTGGTCGAACAGCGCCTTCATCCCGAGCTTGATTTGGCGCCGGACCGTCTCGATGCCGATGCCGAGATGCTCGGCCGCCTCGCGGTCGGTCATGCCATCGACCTTCTGCAGCAGGATCACCTCGCGGCACTTGGGCGGCAACTTGTCGATACCTTCCTTTGTCCGGCGCAGCTCGTCGCGTGCGGTGAGCGTCCGCTCGGCCTCGAACAGAGCGAAATCGATATCCTGGTTGATCGCATCGAGATCGGCGATCGCCTCGATGGGCACGATCCTGGCGCGCTTGGCATGGTTGATGAGGTGGTTGCGCGCGACCGTATAGACATAGGCGCGGGTATTCGTCGGCAGCGTCCGGCGCGCGCCGATCAGCACATTCTCGTAGATGTCCTGCCTCAGTTCCTGCACGTCTTCGGGCACCCTCCAGTTGCGATGTAGATAGGACGACAATGCCCGCTCGAGAGGGAGCACCTCTCGCACGAACCAGGCATTGAGGTCGTCATCGTCGATCATTCAGGCGGGGCGGGCCTCGCTACAATTGCTCGAAGAGGCCAAGACAATCCGGCCTCGACAATTGGTAACGCGAATTTTGCGCCCACGCATTTTTTTCACAGACTAAGGATTTGCATCCTTGGTCTGCGATGCCGGCTTGGACAAGCTCGCCGCCCGAATTGGTAACGTGCGATCGTGATCGTCGTTCGCACCGGTGTGGATCGATTGGGACGTTACCCATTGGCGAGGCTCGCTTTGTCATAGTCGCGAGCGGGGGCGATGCGTTCAACGAACCGGCGACGACAGGGGCGCGGGATCGCGGACATACCGCGGCAGGAGACCAAATCATGGCTCTGCGAGACGAGCTATGGCGTGATGGTGCGTGCGAGCTGTCGCACGACATCATCCAGTCGATACGCAGGATCGACGACGAGGCGGCAATGCGCAGCCTCATCGGTGATTTCGGCAATTATATCGGAGCGCCATGGTGGGCGCTCATCACGCACGAGGATCTTCGGGTGCGGCGGCCGGGCATGGTCGACTATCGTCATTATCCCGAAGGCGCGTCGCGGCGTATCATCGACAAGTGCCGCTTCCGTAGCGATGTTGTCATGCGTGGCTGTCTGATCCTCGAGACCGCGGCGACATGGTCCGAGCTCTTCAAGAAGATGGAGCTGGACAACGCCGACCGGACCTCGATCGAACTTGGCCGTCGCGAGGACCTGATCGAGGGCGTGACCGCGCCGTGCGGTAAGCTCGGTTATTGTTTTGGATCCTGCACCTTCGCGGGCTTCTCCAACGCCAGGCGTGCGGAACTGGCGGTCGGTCCGGCGAATATGTTCGGAATCTACGCCTTTCAACGTGCCCGCCAGCTGTCGGGCGCGCCCGCTCACATTTTGCCTGCACCGCGACTGAAGCAGGGACAGCGCGACTGCATCGTGCTGTCGGGTCGCGGGTATCTCAACAAGGGGATCGCCCACCGGCTCGGCCTCACCGTGCGGACGGTCGAGAGCTATCTGCGCGACGCGTGCCGGGTTTACGGCGTGCGCAACGCCAAGGAATTGCGGGTCGCCGCGGTGCTCGCCGGCGAGATCGGAATCGACGAGATCTACCAGCTACCGTGATTTCCGGGTTCTGATCCTGAACGCCGCGATCTGCTTCCTCCCATGGATCATCTGACCATGGGAGCAGTACATGATCCTCACGATCGAGAATTACCCCGAGAGCGCGCAAACCCTCGCGCTTGAAAGCATGTTCGCAGACCGCAAGGCGCAGTTCGTCGATTTCTTCGCTTGGGACGTGCCGGTCGTCGAGGGCTGCTATGAGATCGACCAGTTCGATACCGCCGCCGCCGTCTATATCGTCGCAGTGAGCAAAGACGGCCGGCACGAAGCGTCGCTGCGCATGTTGCCGAGCTGGCTGCCGCATCTGCTGGGTGACATCTTTCCGCACCTTTGCATTGGAGGCGTGCCGGTCGGTCCGCGCATCTGGGAAAGCACGCGGCTGTGCCTCCCGAGCCGGCACGGCGCATCCCGGCGGCGCGAGCTGCGCAACGAGTTGATTTCCGCCATGGCCGATTTCGCTCTGGCGCGCGGGGTCGAGCAAATCACCGGCGTCATTCCCGATGGCTTCCGCCGCGAAGTGTTGGCGATGGGCTGGCGAGCAGAGCCTCTCGGCCCGGCCGTGCGCATCGAAGGCGGTCCGATCGGAGCCTTCCGGATCGACGTAACTTCCGACATGCGCGAGCGGCTCGGCTGGACCGGCACTTGGGTGGGTCCACTGGAGATGGCGGCGTGAGCGCGGTGGTGGACATCGCCGCCGGTGAACTGTCGCGTGACGGCTGGTGCATCCTGCGCGGTGCGGTCGATCCCGCCACGATCAACACACTCGCTGTTGACTTGGCGCCATCGTTCGCCGCGACGCCGCTATGTGAGGGCGTGTTCTACGGCGAGCGGACCCGACGGTTCGGCGCGCTGTTGCGTCGATCCGATCGCACGAAAGCACTGGTCCAGCACGCCACGGTCCTCGCCATCGTCGAGCGCATGTTGCTGCCATGGTGCGAGCGTATCGCGCTCAATCTGACCCAAGCGATCGAGATTCATCCCGGCGCGCCCGCGCAGTTCCCACACCGCGACCAGGACATGTGGGCCGGCCCCAAGGGCAGTGTCGAATATCTGGTCAACGTGATGTGGCCGATCGATCCGTTCACCGAAGCGAATGGCGGCACCCGTCTGTGGCCGGGCAGCCATGTCGACCAGGAGATCAACGATCTTTCCGAGGCGGAGGCGATCGTCCCGGACGCTGTGCCCGGCGATGCGTTGCTGTTCCTCGGATCGACATTGCATGGCGGCGGCGCGAATATGTCCGCTGTCCCGCGACGCGGCGTGATCGTCAGCTACTGCCTTGGCTGGCTTAAGCCCTTCGAGCTGCAATGGCTGGTCTATCCGCCCGAGGTAGCCCGGCACTTCTCGCCCGATCTGGCGGCGCTCGTCGGTTACGCCCAGCACCGGCCGAATCTCGGCAATGTCGAAGGGCAGTGCCCGTCGGTGTTGTTGCAAGATGTCGTTCCTCCACATCTTGGCGCTATCGATGCGCTGCGCCCGGACCAGCAGGCGCTGGCCGAGACTTTTCGCTCCGGACGAGACGGGTGATGACGCTCGCCGGGCGGCCCGACTGGCGTGATGCCGGCGCCTACGCGCCGGTTCTCGCTGGCGGGCGCCCGGCGATTTCCTGGGAACTGCTTCGGCGCGATCCCAGCTATTGTGCCGCCTACGCGGCTCGGGGTTGTGGCAGCGTGACCCGAGATCGGATCGCGATGTTCGCAGCTGAATGGGGGCTGCACTTTCGCGCTTGATCCAATGCTCGACTGCGCCCGCGCCGTTCCGCTGTGGACCGGCGCGATGGACCCGTTCGTGCTTGATGTTTGCATCGAGGCGACTGGCTGCCCGCCCGATCTTTTGCGGATCAATCATCGCATGGTGCGCGCGGATGGGCGGTGCCATCTGCTGCTCGAACTGCCCGCCGGGACGATCCAGCTTGATCTGAGGGTTACCGGAGATGGCGGCGCGAGCGCGGGAATCAGGCCGTCGATCGATCTGGCGCGGCCGGTTGATCGACAGTTTCATTCGGCGCGCCGACTTGCGGCGCTGCTGAAGGGAGAGCCGGAGCCTGTTCCGCGCGAGCCAGGGCTACCAAGGCTCGTCGCCGCGCTGCGCGTGGGCGACGCACTGGCGGCCGGCGCCAGCCAACGCGACATCGGTCTCGGCATTTTCGGCGACGAGTGGCCAGGCGACGGCGAGCACCTCAAGTCGCGGGTGAGACGGATGATTCCCTTTTCGCGCGCGCTTGCGGCCATGGGGCCACGCGCCATTCTCCACGGCGAGACGCCAGTCCGCTAGTCGCCACGTTCACCTGTCGGCATGTTCGGCATCAGGAGATAGTGGGTAGGAACGTCGAGCTGTGCCGCCAGCCGATCCAGGCGGTCGATGCTCGCGCTGTATTTTTTCCGCTCGAGCGAGCTGACATAGGTCCGGTCGATTTCGGCCGCGTCCGCGAGCGCTTCCTGCGACAGTCCCTTACGCGCACGAAGGATTTTCAGATTATCGGCAAGGATCTGTCGGCTCGTCATTTTCCATGTTGAGCCGCCTTGTTGAGTATAGCGCCACGGAGTATACTCTGAATCAATCTCGTTGCGGTCGCGGCGCAGATTTTCGAAACAAGAGTGACAGGCCTGATGGCGGCAATTCGACTGGAACGAGAAGCGCCCGTTGGTAATGTCGTCCTGTATGACCGCCAGCATTTGCTGATCTATGCCGAGTTGGTCGATGCCGACGACGCAGGGGTCTGCTGGCGCGATGGTTCGCTCGGCATTCTGGGGATCGATCCGGTCGCTGATCCGGATTTCGCACGCTGCGCCTGGGTCAGCCATCTTGCCCGCGCGCGCTGGATAATTGGCGACGGCCTGCACGCCGCGACCGAGGCCTTCGGCAGGTTGCCCCGGTTCAAGAGCTCCGCGAACTGATCTTTGTTTACAGGTGCTGCCTTAAGGTCCGACGCCTCGCGGACGGCGGCGATGCGGAAGGACCGCGGGATCTGATGGGCGCACTCTGACGGCGCTGCGCTGCCGCCAGGGGTCGCGAGCTGTCTTGGCCCGCGTGAGCACTCTTGCGCGGCCGTGGCGCGGCGGCGGCTGGCCCACAGGCCCGCGCGCACGCCGCCGCGCTGGCCGTCCGCCTGCAAGGGTGCGTCCGTGTTGACGCCTTTCGGCGCGGTGCATCGCGGCTTTGCCGTCCGCGACCGCGCTCTAGGCCGCCCCCCAATAAAAAGGGGCTGCGGCCCCGAGCCCCGCAGGCGGGTCTCGGCCTTCGGTGACGATCGCATGGCGCGTCTGTGGTCGCCGCGTCCCGTGACGCGGCGGCGTCGGTTGGTTGGGCCTTCCCTCGTCGGCGGGAGTGGCCGGCGCTTCCGCCTGAGGCCCGTCGCGGCGGGCGCAACCCCGCTGCGCGGGGTGCTTCATGCCATTGCGCCCCTGCGGGTGCGCCCGCCGCTGGAGCCGGGCCTCCTCTGGTCGCGTCTCGCCGCCCACCCCCGCCTCTCGGGGGAGGCCATGGGGCTTTTGGGCGGGTCTGGAGGCTATCTGTGTCCCGTATTCCGAAGCGTCGTGCCCGTGGTGAGGATGTTGGCGACTGTGCCGAACCGAGGGTCAATCTCTATGACGAGGTAACCGCGCGGATCATTTCCGAGCTTGAGGCGGGGCGCGTGCCTTGGGTCCAGCCGTGGCGCGGTGCCGCCTGTGCCGGGCCGTCACTACCGCGCAATGCCCTAACGGGGCGCAGCTATTCGGGCGTCAATGTCCTGCTGTTGTGGGGCGCGGTGATCGCCAATGGCTACCCCTCGCAAAGCTGGCTGACCTTCCGGCAGGCGCGCGAGGCTGGCGGCTGCGTCATCAAGGGCGAGCGCGGCCAGACCGTCGTCTATGCCGACCGCTTCACGCCCGAGGCCGAGAAGGCGCGCGCTGCCCGCGACGGCGGCGAGGCCAAGGCGGTGCCGTTCCTCAAGCGGTTCACAGTGTTCAACATCGCGCAGTGCGAAGGCTTGCGGCCGGGCCTTGCGCTCGACCCCGTGCCGCTGCCCGAGCGCGAGATCGTGCCGGTGGCCGAGGAGGTGATCGCGGCCTCGGGCGTCGATTTCCGGGTCGGCGGCGACAGGGCTTTTTATGTCCCGTCGCTCGATTTCGTGCAGGTGCCGCCGCAGCCCGCCTTTTTCGATCAGGTCAATTACTACCGCACCTGCCTGCACGAACTGACCCACGCGACCGGCCACGCGAAGCGGGTCGGGCGCGACCTCGCCAACGCATTCGGTTCGCCCGGTTACGCCCGCGAGGAACTTGTCGCCGAGCTTGGCTCGGCCTTCCTTTGCGCCGCGCTCGGCATCGTGCCGACCGTCCGCCACGCCGACTATCTGGCAAGCTGGCTGGCCGTGCTGCGCGAGGACAATCGCGTGATCTTCCGCGCCGCCAGCGCTGCAAGCAAGGCCGCCGACTGGCTGCTGACACGGCACAGTGAGGCCGCTGCCAGGGCGATGGGAGAAGCGGCATGACCCACCGCATCCCCGATTACCAAGACCCGCTGTTGTGGACGACAATCCTGACTCCAGAGGCGCTTGCCGATGTGCTGGCGACATTGGGGGACAGCGCGACGGCCTACTGGGCAGCACGGTCGGACGATGATCTGCGCTGGGAAATGCGCTCGTCACGGCAATCGAACTCACCCGTTCGATACCAGATCGCCCGCAGCGCCCTTGCCGCGCGCGGAAAGGAGGAAGCATGATCCTCCTGCCGCCCGAGCTTCGCTTCGCGCTGCGCGCGAACGACATCAACCGCCGCGCCGCCGATCAGAAGGGCGAGCGCTTCGACCCGGTCCCGGTGCTGAAGCTGTTCAATCCGCTGGGCGCGGCGACTTGGATCGCCACCGAGCTTGCCGACGATGACGACACCCTGTTCGGTCTCGCCGATCTTGGGTTCGGTTGTCCCGAGCTAGGCCCGTTCAGCCTTTCGGAAATCGCTTCGGTGCGGCTGCCTTACGGCCTGCGAATGGAGCGCGACATCGCGTTCGAGGGACGGTTCGCGCTGTCGATCTGGGCAGCGTGGAGCCGCCGCGCCGGGTCGATCATCCACGGCGAGGCGCTGCTGCGCCGAATGCCCCAGGGACAGGAAATCGGGCCGCCGCCCGACGCATCCGGCAACGGATGACCATCGGGCGGCGCACGGTGCGCCGCCCATTCTCGCCGCGTCCGGCGGGGCGCGGCTCCATGAAGGAGCAAGACCATGACCCTTATGTTCATCGCGCAGGACCGGCTGACGGTCAGCAAGACCAACATGCGGCACAGCCGCAAGGCACCCGATGTCAGCGACATCCTGCCCACCATCCGCAAGCGCGGCGTGATCCAGACACTGCTGGTCCGCGCCTGCCGGACCGAGGGCGACTTCGAGATCGTCGCGGGCGCACGGCGCTTCCACGCCGCGCAACTGGTCGCCGCCGAAACCGGCGAGGCCGAGCCGCTGCCGTGCCGCGTTCTCGCGGCGGGCGATGATGCCGCCGCCATCGAGGCATCGATGATCGAGAACCTCGCTCGGCTCGACGCCGACGAGGTGACGCAGTGGGAAACCTTCACCCGGCTGGTCAGGGAGGGCCGCGAGGTGGCGGATATTTCCGAAACCTTCGGGCTTCCCGACCTCACCATCCGGCGCGTGCTGGCGCTCGGCAACCTCATGCCGCGCGTCCGCGACCTCTACCGCCGCGAGGAAATCGACCGGGCGACCGTCCGCCATCTCACCATGGCGAGCAAGGCGCAGCAGCGCGCTTGGCTGGCGCTGCTCGACGATCTCAACGCCTATGTCCCGACCGGCCACAATTTGAAGGCGTGGCTGCTCGGCGGGCAGTCGATCAGCGCCGCCCATGCCCTGTTCGAATTGGACGGTTTCAAGGGCGCGCTGGTCGCCGACCTGTTCGGCGAGGATCGCTATTTCGCGGACGCGGATGCGTTCTGGACCGCGCAGGATGCCGCGATCGACGAGCGCCGCGAAGCCTATCTCGACGCCGGTTGGAGCGATGTCGTGATCGTGCCGCCCGGGGAGCATTTCTCGACCTGGGAATATGAGAAGGCCGCGAAGCGCAAGGGCGGGCGCGTCTATGTCGATGTCCGCGCCAATGGCGAGGTGAGCTTCCACGAGGGCTATCTGACCCGCACCGAGGCCCGGCGCGTCGCGCGCGGCGAGCCGGTTGCCAGCGGCGAAAAGCCTGCGCGGCCCGAGATCACCAGCGCCATGCAGACCTATGTCGACCTGCATCGCCATGCCGCCGTTCGGACCGCGATGTGCGGCCATGGCGGGGTCGCGCTGCGCTTGATGGTCGCCCATGCCATCGTCGGTTCACCGCTCTGGACCGTGCGCCCCGACGCACAGTCCACGCGTAACGACGCCGTGCGCGAGAGCGTCGAGACCAGCCTCGCCGAGACGCGGTTCGACGAGCATCGCCGCGCGGTGCTGGCGGTGCTGGACCTGTCGTCCGATGAGCCGACCGTCACCGGCAGCAATGGTGACGACCATGGCCTGTGCCAGCTGTTCCACCGCCTGCTGGAGCTTCCCGATGGCGTCGTGCTCGACATCGTCGCGGTAGCGATGGGCGAGACGCTGGCGGTCGGCAGCGCCGCCGTCGATGCGGTCGGCAATCACCTGCGGATCGATATGGCCGACTGGTGGCAGGCCGACGCCTGCCTGTTCGATCTGGTCCGCGACCGCGAGATGTCGCAGGAACTTCTCGCCGAGATCGCAGGCGAGGTGGTCGCCAAGGCCAATGAGAACGAGAAGGCGAAGACGATCAGGAAGATCGCCCGCGATCACATCGCAGGCGCGGACGGACGCGCCAAGGTCGAGCGCTGGGTGCCGCGCTGGATGTGCTTCCCACCCGATCAATACACGGCGCGCGGCGGTGTCGGCACGGTTGCCGCCGCCATGCGTGCGGTTCGGGTGGCGCCGGAGCGAGTGGCGGCCGAGGACGAACAGCGCCTCGCCGCCTGATCGGAAAAAGGGACGCGGGCGGCGGGTCAAGGACCGCCCGCGCCTCCCCGGTTGCGACCCGAGGTCCGAAAAAAATCGGGCCGCGCGCCGCGCCCAAGGGCTCGGCGCGCGGCTAGTTGGGTCGGCTGCCGACGCAGTCGAGCAGCAGCAGGCGCAGTTGCCGCGCATTTTCCGCCAGTGCGGCATCGTCGGCTTCGCCGTCATTTTCGAGCGCCACGGAAAGCGCCGCGATCACCGCGCCAAGCAATTGCAGCCGCAGGTTGGCGGCGTCGAGCGCGCGTGCCGATGTCCTGGCCAGCCTGGCCGCGACCGCAAGATCGTCTATGGCGGCCTGCGCCGCCGTGCCCGTCGCGAGGCGATCGGGCATCATGGTCTCGATCGTTTCGAGCAGCGCATCGGCGCGGCTTTGCAGGCCGCTCGCATCGCGCATCAGGTTGTCGGCGAGTTCGGAAACCTTCGCCGTCACCGCTTGGCGAACCTGTCCTTGAGCGCCTTCGCGGCCCGAAATCCGACCCGCGTCGTGGGGCCGATCACCATGGTTTCGCCGCTGCGCGGATTGCGTCCGGGACGCGCGGCACGACGCGAAACCGAGAATTTGCCGAACCCGGCGAGCGCCACATCGCCTTTGGCGGCGCCATCCGCGATCGCTTCGAGCACTGCCGCGACCTGCGCGCGGGCCTCCACCTTGCTGATCCCATGACGCGCGGCGAGCGCATCGGCGATGTCTTTGCTGGTCATCATTTGCCCCCCGGATCGGATGCCGGCCCCGGCAAGGAATGCGGAGCCGACGCACCGCAGAGACAATGCGACCGCGGCTTTTGGTAACGCCGACCCTGTCTGTCACACCGTGTTTCTGATCGACGCCGCCCGACGACCTCTCGTTGACGGCGGCCTGCGGCAAGCCGTCCGGCGCCGCAACGCGGGGCCGCGAACTATCTTCCCCGGGCGCGTTCCGCGCCCTCCTCGCGCAGCAAGATAGCCCGCGCCCCGCGTCCTCCGCTGTGCTTCGGCCCCCACCCATCGCGCGTGCGCGATGGGACCCCAAGTGGGCGTGCAGCGCCGTCCTGGCTGCCGCCGATGTCCGCCTGTCGAGGCCGCAACGGGCGGCTTCGCAGACCAAAGGAGATGACATCATGGCACAGATCGGCACCTTCACCCGCGACGAAAGCGGCATTTTCTCTGGCACGATCCGGACCCTCACTCTCAACACCAAGGCCACGATCCGACCGAGCGATCGCGACAACGACAAGGCGCCGGATCATCGCATCTACGCCGGCGCGGTCGAGATCGGGGCGGCCTGGACCAAGTCCGCGCGCGAGACAGGCACCGAATATCTCAGCCTCAAGATCGACGATCCGTCGCTGCCCGCGCCGATCTACGCGCAGCTCGTCCAGGGCGACCTTCCCGAGTGGAAGCTGATCTGGTCGCGGTGACGCCGCACCGGGGGGTGTCGAAACCGGAAATCGGTTCGACACTCCCGCCGCCGGGTCCGGCGGAGGAGGTTCGGGGACGCGCCGGCACTCTCGCCGCCGCGAGATTCGGACCCCGACGACCATGCAGGACGACAACGACATCGACCGGGCGGGCCGCGCCAAGCGCGGCTCGCCCTTCCTTACGACCGACCAGGCAGCCGCCTATCTCAAGATTTCCAGCAAGTCGCTGAAACGGCTCCGGCGCGACGGCAAGGGGCCGGCGTTCCGCCGCCATTGCCGCTTCGTCCAATATCATATCGACGACCTGGACAGCTGGAGCCGCGACAGCGGCGCGCAGGAAAAAGGCCGGTGAACGGGCCTCGCGGAACCGGCGGCGACGCGCCGCTGTTCGCCTGGGGCGATGCCTTGCGGGCAGCGAAACTGCGCCGCCGCAGACTCGAAAGGCGCATCGCGGCGGTCGCGATCGGCGCGGTGATCGTGCTCGGCTCGGCGGCGTTTCCGCCCGTGCCCCGGTTCGTTTGGAACGCCTCGGCCAGCGCGCCGATTGGGCTATACTCAGCCTCGCCCGGCGCACTCGTGGAACTCGGCGACATGGTGATCGCACGGGTGCCCGATCCGTATCGCCGCCTCGCTGCGACCCGCCGCTACTTGCCAATGAACGTGCCGCTGGTGAAGCGTGTCGCAGCAGCCGCCGGTGACGATGTCTGTGCGCTCGGGCAGGAAATCTTCGTCAACGGACGCTGGATCGCTGAGCGCCTGGTCGCCGATGGCGCGGGCCGGCCAATGCCGTTGTGGAGCGGCTGCATCCGGCTGCGCGGGCGGCAGCTGTTCCTGTTGATGGACGCGCCCGCGTCGTTCGACGGGCGCTATTTCGGGGTGACAGAGGGCCGCGACGTCATCGGCAAGGCGCGGCTGCTATGGGCAAGGTGAGGCTCTGGATCGCCGCTGCGGCGCTGGTTTTCGCCAGCCCCGCGCACGCCGAAACCGTCGCCGACTGGCGGACCTATATCAACGAAGCGTCGGGCCGGTTCGGTGTGCCAGTAGCGTGGATCGAGCGCGTGATGCGTGCCGAAAGCGGTGGGCAGACCACCTTGGGTGGGCGACCGATCCGCTCATCGGCGGGCGCGATGGGGCTGATGCAGTTGATGCCCGGAACGTGGGCGGACATGCGTGCCCGGCTCGGCCTCGGCTCGAACCCCGACGACCCGCGCGATAATATCCTCGCGGGCACGCTCTACCTGCGGCTGATGTATGATCGCTTCGGCTATCCTGGCCTGTTCGCCGCCTATAATGCCGGCCCGAAGCGATATGCCGACTATCTTGCCGGACGTGTCAGGCTGCCGTCGGAGACGGTCGGCTATCTCGCCAGCGTCGCGCCGGCATCGTCCGGGCGGGTCGCGACACCGGTGGTGGCGTCACCGAAGCCGGCACTGCCCGTCACGATCTTCGCGGTGCGCAGGGACCAGCCCGGGCCATCTGAAAGGCCCGATCCGGCATTCGGATCGTCACTGTTCGTCGCGCTGTCGAAGCGGGACTGAACGCGATGTCGTGCTTGTCGGAGAGGGAGGAAGCTCGTCTCGATAGACCCAGCATGACGGGTGGCGGAGCGGCTATCAAGGCCCACGGGTGCCCCCCAATTTTCTGCGAAAATCGGTTCCCCCCGTGGCCGCTTCGCGGCGCTGCGCTTCGCTCCGCGGCCCTGACAGCCGCTCCGCCACCCGTCCTTCGGACGCCGTTCTCGATGGTGAGAACAGAAGCGTTGGAGGTCACAATGGACATGTCTCAGAGCATCGGAACGGCGTCGGATCGCGTAATGGCGGCGCTGGTTTCTGGCCTTGAACTGGAGTTCGGAC
Source organism: Sphingobium sp. FG11 (assembly GCF_057809915.1). Taxonomy (NCBI): domain Bacteria; kingdom Pseudomonadati; phylum Pseudomonadota; class Alphaproteobacteria; order Sphingomonadales; family Sphingobiaceae; genus Sphingobium; species Sphingobium sp. FG11. Next base: position 19,533 of record NZ_JBMDKW010000025.1, on the reverse strand, counting down.
GCGGTGCCGGGGAGGCATTGGCGCATCGGTTTCTGGAGGCGGAGGAAGCGGATTTTCGCTGGGGTGCGAGGGTCGAGGAGCGCTGGATCGGCGCATACGAAATCACCGACGACGAGGAATTCGAGCTCGATCGGATCGCGATCTGCGGGCGGCTCGATGGCAAGTGGTTTTGCGCCACCATGCTCGTGGACGGCGAAGGCCAGGCCCACGGGATGATGGGATGCCGGCAGTTTCGGTCACTGATCAGGGCGCGGGATGCGATGCTCCATGCACACTGATCGGGAGCATTTTCGCGGGGAGAGGCGGCGTCGGTTCGGCGTCGTCTCTCCCCTTTTTTTGAGCCGAGGAGGTGGGGAGGAAGGAAGAGAGGGGAAACAAGATAAAGGCAGTGTCTCGCGACCCTGCTTAAGCGTCTGTCTGCACATCCTTTTTTCGAGAGATAACAGCCTTCGGCTGCGAGACAGTCGATCAAAAGGTGGCGGAAATCCGCCACTTCTTGCCCGAAATCGCGAGACCCCGGGGCATTTCGATGCCTGACGACGATTTCAAGCCGAAGCTGGGCAGGAGCCGGAGCAAGGACGGCAAGCGCGCCACGAAATATGGCGGGCGCATCCTCGCTGCGGCGCAGCTCGCCGGCACGAAGACAGGCGTGAAGGCGCGGCGGTTCGACGGCAGCCGGATCGGTCGCGGCGCCAGCGTTGGGCGGCTGCTATCCAGTCGCGATCGCTTCACTGGAATGCGTGCGCGTCGCGCCGTCGTGAAAGCGAGCCTGATCCGCCTGCAAGGCAAAGCCGGCCAGGTCGCCCGCGCCCACATGCGCTACATCCAGCGCGACGGGGTCACGCGCGAGGGACTGCCTGGCGAGCTTTATGGCCCCGAAACCGACCGCGCCGACGGCGACGATTTCCTAAAGCGCACCGCCGGCGACCGGCACCAGTTCCGCTTCATCGTCTCGGCCGAGGACGGCGCGGAATATCCCGACATCAAGCCTTATGTCCGCCGCCTGATGACGCAGGTCGAGCAGGACCTGGGGACCAGGCTCGACTGGGTGGCGGTCGACCATTTCAACACCGAGCGCCCGCACACCCACATCGTCCTACGCGGGGTCGATGATCGCGGCGACAATCTCGTCATCGCGCGCGAGTATATTGCCCACGGCCTGCGCGAGCGTGCGTCCGAACTGGTGACCCTCGACCTGGGACCGCGCACGGATCACGAGATCGAGGCTCGCCTCCGCCATGATGTCGACCAGGAAAGATTGACCGCGATCGACCGGCGACTGCTTCGCCGCATGGATGCCGACCGCACGGTAGCGGCGACCGACAACGATCCCTTCCAGCAGTCCGTGGCAGCCGGGCGGTTGCGAAAGCTAAAGGCGATGGATCTGGCCGACGAAGCCGGCAAAGGGCGCTACCGCCTTGCCGAAGGCCTGGAGGACACGCTTCGCCGCATGGGCGAGCGGGCTGACGTCATCCGCCTGATGCAACGCGAACTCACAGCCCGGCGCCTCGACCGGGCGGGCGTCGAGCAGGTGGTGTCGAATGACCTGCGCGAGCCGCTTGTAGGTCGCATGATCCAGCGCGGCTTTTCCAACGAGTATCGCGACCGACACTACCTGATGGTCGATGGCGTCGATGGCCGGGTCCACTATGTCGACATCGGCCGGGGCGAGGCGACACCATCCGTACCGGAGGGGGCGACCGTGCGGATCACGCCGTCGAAAATTGAGGCGACGCAGGCTGATCGCACCGTGGATGCGGTCGCGCGTGCGAATGGCGGTCGCTATTCGATCGACCTGCATCTCCGCCACGATCCGAACGCCAGCGAGGCATTCGCGGCCAGCCATGCACGCCGCCTGGAAGCGATGCGACGCGCGGGCGCCGGGCCGGACCGGCTTGCGGACGGGAGCTGGACGATCCCCGACGACCATCTCGCTCGCGCGGAAGCCTATGCCGTGCGCCAGCAGCGTGATCGTCCGGCGACGCTGTCGATCGTTTCGCGTTCGCCGGTCTCCGATCTTGCCGTCAAGGGAGCGTCGACCTGGCTCGACCGAGAGCTTGCCGAAGGCGGACATGGCGCCATCCGCGATGTCGGCTACGGGCGTGAGGTTCGGACGGCTCTGGCGGCGCGGCGGCAGTGGCTGATCGAGCAGCAACTGGCCGACGGGGAGCGTTCGGTTTTCAGATATCGTGACGGTGCGCTCGATAGCCTTCGCCAGCGTGAATTGCGGGAAGCCGGCGAGCGGCTCGGCACCGATCTCGGCAAGCGCTTCGAGGCTGTCCGGACGGGCGAGCGGATCGAGGGAGTCATCGCGCGCCGGGTCGATCTCGAAAGCGGGAGCTTCGCGGTGGTCGAGCGGTCGCGGGACTTTACCTTGGTCCCGTGGCGTGATGTGTTCGACCGCAATATCGGCAAGGGGGCGTCCGGCATCATGCGTGCGGACGGCATCAGCTGGCAGTTCGGGCGTGGACGATCGGGTCCGACGATATCCTGAGGCCGGTCGCTGTCGGAACGAGTCCGGTAGTAACGCACTTCTTCGAGCGTGAAGATCGCAACCTACAATGTGAACGGTATCAACGGGCGGCTCGCGGTGCTGTTGCGCTGGCTGGAGCTCGCTGAGCCGGACGTGGTCTGCCTGCAGGAGTTGAAGGCGCCCGACGCGAACTTTCCCGAGGCCGCGCTCCGCGATCTCGGTTATGATGCGATTTGGCACGGTCAGGCGCGGTGGAACGGCGTGGCGATCCTCAGCCGGGTCGGCGAAATCCATGAGACCCGCCGCGGGCTACCGGGCGCGACCAACGATGAGCAGAGCCGCTACATCGAGGCGGCGGTGAACGGCTGGCTCATCGCAGGCCTCTACCTGCCGAACGGCAACCCCCGGCCCGGTCCGAAATTCGATTACAAGCTGCGGTGGTTCGAGCGCCTCCACGACCACCTCGCCGGCTTGGTCGGACTCGATGCCCCCGTGGTGATCGCCGGCGACTTCAATGTCATGCCGACCGACCTCGATGTATATGTGCCCGATCGCTGGCGTGACGATGCGCTTTTCGCGCCGGAAGTCCGCGAGGCCTATGCGCGTCTGGTTGGCCAAGGCTGGACCGACGCGCTTCGTGAGCTTCACCCTGGCGAGCACATCTACACGTTCTGGAAATATTGGCGGAACTCGTTCGAGCGCGATGCCGGCCTGCGCATCGACCATATCCTGCTCAATGAAAAGGCCGCTGCGCATCTCGTCGCTGCCGAGGTGGATCGCCGTCCGCGCGGCTGGGACAAGACGAGCGACCATGCGCCGGTGTGGGTCGAGCTGGCCGACAAGCCCAAGCGGCGACGGAAGACCTAGCGTTCGTCTTCCGGCAGGTTCGCATACCAGTTCGCATAGGGACCAGTGCGTGCGAGATGGCGATTGAGGTCGGGCGTGCCGTCGTCCCACCAGACAGGGCCGCGTTCACCGACCGCGACCTTGGCGCGATCAACCGCTTCGTGAGCCTCGGTCTCCGCTGTCCGATCGCCGCTTCTCTTCGCGACGCCGACGGCTCGCCGGGCGGCCATCAAGTCATGCACGAGCCGCTCGCGCGTGGCCGGCTCTAGACCGGGATTGCTCGTTCGCCACAGTCGCCCGCGGACCACGAAATATCGCCCGTCGGGCGTCGTCGGATAGACTCGCTTGGTCATGTCTCCCGACTCTGGCCCGTGAGGGTCCGAAACGTGATCGACCAGCGTAGTTCGTCCATGGGCGCGATGCTGTGCTCCCACTCATTCCGCACTTCGCCCGACAGATGATAGATCGAGCGAGGCGCGAGATCTGCCTTGGCCCGCTCGAAACCTCGATCGCTCCGCCGACGCAGTCGCAGTGTCGCCTCGTGCCCGAGCGATATTCCGACGACATGCTCGAATACCGGGCGATCCCTGTGCCACCCGATGCCTGCACCGGGATCGTATCGGATGAGCAGGGCCTGCACGAGTGCCTCGGGATCGAGACCGGCGAAGCGCGCCGCGCGGTGCCGGACATCGTCGAGCCAGTCCGGCATTGGCTCGGTTGGCGCGAATGCCCCGGTCTCGAAGTCGTAGCTCCAGCCATAGGATCGGGTCAGTCGCTTGCCGGTCCATTGCTGGAAGCGAAACGGGCTGAGGCCCGTATCGTCGATGCGCGTGATCAGCGTGGCTTCTTCCTCCACGGTAATGATGTCGCCACGCATGGAGAGGCCGCCGACGACCGGCGCGTCGAACAGGTCGAGCATCGCGTTCATCGCGGGCGTCCCCGGCCGCCTTCGGCTCCGCCCGCCGCCCTCAACGCGCTTCCGAGCGGTCGGCCGCCGATCGTGCAAGTGGCGACCACCCGGTCATAGCTGCGACGGCCGGCACGGCAGACCAGCACCTTGCCCATGGCGATGCGTTCAAGGCGCCGCTTGGCGTCGACGCCCCCAGGCTCGCGCAGTTCCGGCGCGTAGAAGTCCGCGAGCCGGATTTCGATCCAGCGGTCGGGCTGGCCGGCGGGGCCGACACATAGCCCGTCGCCATCGCCGACATAGCGCACCACGCCGGAGAAGGTGGTTCCCTTGGCGGGCAGCGCGCCTTCGCAGGGGTCGGCAAGCACGGGCGAGGCCCAGGCGCTGGCGACCAATACGGCAAGGATGACGGGCAAACGCATGGACGATCCGATATAGGTAGCGGGCGCGCTCATTTCACATCGCCGCCGCTCGTGCGGACCTGCCGCACGATGCCGTTGTAGGCCGCGTGCAGCCCCTGGCTGCGTCCGATGTGGTGCTCCGAACCCGCCGCCTCCCAGAAGGCGACCAGCCAGTCGTCCGGGCACCATTGGCGCAGATCCCAGAGCGCCAAGGCCACGCCGCGCGTCTGCATCTGCTCGCGCGCGGCTGCCGCCTCGCGCAGGACATTGAGGGCTCTCGTAATCGTGCCGGCTGCGCGCGGATCGGACCTAGTGGAAGTCATGGCTGCGGATGCGCATCATCTCTTCCTCGTCGGGCACCAAGTTGAACGGTCGGTAGGACAGCGTTCGTCCCTTGGGAAAATCGGGGTCACGAGGATCGGGGCCGCCGCCGTTGGTCGCGCCGTCGCCGTGGCTTGGAGCTATCCTGAAATCCGTGCGCGCGATCGAGCGCAGCATCGCGTCGTGATCGGTGATGCGGTCGCAGATGATATGGATGACCTCGCCTTCCTTCTGGAGCCTGCCCCGCATTGCGATCATCGAAGCGGACATGACCTGCCGGCGGTAGATCTCGAAGCGATCGGGCCAGAGAATGCCCTGCGCGACGCCAGTCTCATCCTCGATCGTCACGAACAGCACGCCCTTCGCCGAACCGGGGCGTTGCCGCACGAGGATGACGCCAGCGACCTCGATATTCCGGCCGGCGCGGATGTTCGCGAGGTCGGCGCACTTCACGATCCGCATGTCGTCGAGCTGTCGGCGCAGGAACTGGAGCGGATGCCCGCGCAGGGAGAGTTGCAGCGAGCGGTAATCCTCGACCACCTCTCGCCCGGCCGACATTGCCCGGAGGGTGACGCCCGGCTCGATGCCTTCGGGCGAAAAACCACCTTCTCGCGCATCCGCCGCGGCGAACAGTGGCAAGGGCGCTTCGCCCAAACCCTTGACCTTCCACAGCCCTTGGCGGCGATCCTCGGCGAGACACTGGAAGGCGTCGGCCTGGGCAAGCCGCTCGATCGCGGCGCGCGGCGTGCCGGTGCGGCGCCAGACCTCCTCGACGCTGTCATAGGGCGATGGCCCACGCGCCGCGACGATCGCCGCGCCGTGGATGTTGGCGAGGCCGGTCACCTGCCGGAAGCCGAGGCGTACCGCCATGTAGCTGCCTCCGGTCCTCTCCAGCGTGCAGTCCCAATGGCTGTGGTTGATCGAAACCGGGCGGATTTCCACGCCGTGCTTCCTTGCATCCTGCACGATCTGCGCGGGTGCATAGAAGCCCATCGGCTGCGCGTTGAGGAGGGCGGCGCAGAACACGTCGGGATGATGATGCTTCATCCAGCAGGAGGCGTAGGCGATCTTGGCGAATGACGCCGCGTGGCTCTCGGGGAAGCCGTAGCTGCCGAAGCCCTCGATCTGCTTGAAGGTGCGTTCGGCGAAGTCCTGCGGGTAGCCGCGCGCGACCATCCCGCCGACCAGCTTGTCGTAGAAGTGGCTGACTCCGCCGGTGAGCTTGAACGTCGCCATGGCGCGACGCAGCTGGTCGGCTTCCACAGCCGTGAACCCGGCTCCGACGATCGCGACCTTCATCGCCTGCTCCTGGAACAGCGGCACGCCGAGGGTCTTCGCCAGCACGGCGCGCAGTTCGGGCCGGGGATATTCGGGCTTCTCCTTGCCCTCGCGGCGGCGGAGATAAGGGTGGACCATGTCGCCCTGGATCGGGCCGGGCCGAACGATCGCGACCTCGATGACGAGATCGTAGAATTCGCGCGGCTTCATGCGTGGCAGCATCGACATCTGCGCGCGGCTCTCGATCTGGAAGACGCCCAAAGTGTCGGCCTTCTGGATCATGGCATAAACGTCGGGATCGTCGTCCTGCAGGTCGGCCATCGTGACCGTCAGCCCCTTGTCCTGCTCCAGCAGGTTGAAGGCGCGGTTCATGCAGCCGAGCATGCCCAGGCCAAGCACATCGACCTTCATGAACTTCAGCGCGTCGATATCGTCCTTGTCCCACTCGATGATCTGGCGGTCCTCCATCCGGGCCGGCTCGATCGGCACGAGATCGTCGAGCCGGTCCTGGGTCAGCACGAACCCGCCGGGGTGCTGCGACAGGTGGCGCGGCGTGCCGATCAGCTGGCGCGCCAGCTCCAGGGTCAGCTTGAGGCGGTGATCCTCCGCGTTGAGATTGAGGCTCTCGACCCGTTCCTGTGGGATGCCGTCCATGCTCCAGCCCCACACGAGACCGGTCAGCATCTTGGTCAGGTCACGCGGCAGTCCGAGCGCCTTGCCGACCTCGGCGACTGCGCCGCGCGTGCGATAGCGCGTGACGACTGCGGTCAGCGCCGAGCGGTCACGGCCATAGGTCTCGTAGATCCACTGGATGATCTCCTCGCGCCGCTCATGCTCGAAATCGACGTCGATATCGGGCGGTTCGCGGCGCTCGCCCGACACAAACCGCTCGAATAGCAACTCATGCTGGATCGGATCGATCGAGGTGACGCCGAGCAGATAGCAGACGCAACTGTTGGCGGCGCTCCCACGCCCCTGGCACAGGATTCCGCGCCGCCGGCTTTCCGCGACGATCGAGTTCACCGTCAGGAAATAGGGGGCGTAGCCAAGCTGGCCGATCAGGGTCAGCTCATGGTCGATCTGATCGCGGTAGCGCTGCGGGATGCCGTCGGCGAACTTGGCCGTCGCCGCTTCTTCGGTCAGTGCGACAAGCGCTTCCTGAGCGGTCCGACCCTCGATCACCTGCTCATAGGGATATTGATACTGGATCTCCCCGAGATCGAAGGTGCACTGCGCCGCGATGTCGGCGCTGGCCTGGATCGCGTCGGGAAACGCGGCAAAACGGCGCTCCATCTCCGCCGGTGACTTCAGGTCACGGTCCATGAACCGTTCGCGCCGAAAACCAAGTTCGTCGATCGTGCATTTCTCGCGGATCGCGCTCACGACATTCTGCAGCGGGCGGCGTTCGGCGCTGTGATAGAGGATATCGCCCGTGGCGACGCTGCGAACACCGGCCGCGCGCGTCATGGCATCGAGCCGGTGCAGCCGTTCGGCATCGTCCGGGCGGCGGCGTAGCGACAGCGCGCAGAACCCGCGCGCGCCGAATACATCGCGCAGGTCGCGCAAATGGGTGGCGGTGGTTTCGTCGGGCATGTCGGGCAGCAGGATGCCGACCATGTCGTCGGCATGGGCGGTGACATCGACCCATCCGAGAATGCACTTGCCCTTGCCGCCGCGGCCCTTGCCGATCGAGAGCAGCCGCGTGAGCCGCGACCAGGCCGTGCGGGATCGCGGATAGAGGAGCAGCGCGCGACCATCCGTAAGTTCGACGCGCGCACCAGCGATCATGCGGACGCCGGTGGTTTTCTGGCCATCCCACCCGCGCACCACGCCCGCGACCGTATTCCAGTCGGCGAGGCCCATGGCGCTGTGACCGAGCAGCGCCGCCGCGGCGAACAGTTCCTCCGGCGACGACGCGCCGCGCAGGAACGAGAAATGGCTCGCGACCTGTAGTTCTACGTAGGTCGTGCTCGGGATCGCCATCAGCCGAACATCCCGTGCATGTACCAGCTGAGATCGCCCGTCGCCTCCTCGACACCGTCGCCACGGCGGAACAGCCAGAAGCGTGCGCCGCCCTCCGCCTCGACCCGGAAATAGTCGCGTACCGCCCACATCTCGCGCGCGTTGCGCCACCACTCGCCATGGACACGCTCGGGTCCGTCACCGGCCACCACGCGATAGCTCTGTCGCCGCCAGGTGAACCGGCGCGGCGGATGGTCGGGCAGGAGCGCGATCACATTCGACAGCGGCTCCGGGCGCTTGAGGAGGCACACCGGACGCTTCCATCCCGGCCAGCCCCTTGTTGCCGTGAGCGGGGCCACGCGCTGCATCGCGCGTTCGGGGACATCGCTTTCCTGGGCGGTGATGCGGAACAGCGCCGAGGCACCGGCCCGCGTGCCGAGCTGGTCGACGAGCGGCGCAAGGTCGCGCGCCTTGCCCGAGGCTTCGAGCAGCGCGCCGGCTGCCTGTGCGCCGAGCGGCTCATGATGCGGCACCACCAGATGCATCGCCTCGATGCCGAGGCCGGGATCGAGTTCGGCCATCTTGAGCGCGAACATGCGCTTGAGATGCCGGTCGTCGCGGGTCGCACGCGAGGCGCCGACCCCGAGCCGCTGCGCCTCGCCATCGACGCGGTCGGCGGTGAGCAGGACCGTGCGCGCGCCGAGGCCACGCGTGCGCAGCTCGATCACGAGATCCTCGACCAGATCGCCGATCACCTGCGCGATGCTCTCGGGCGTGCCGATCGGTTCAAGCAGGCGGCGCGTCACCATCGGTGCATCGGTCGGCACGACCGGAATGATCGGTTCGGCCACCAATCCCCGTACCTGATCGAGCCGCTCGACCGTCCGCAGGCCGAGCCGCCGCGCGAGCGGACCGCGCGGCATCGGATAGAGATCGGCGATCCGCTCCAGACCGAACCTTGCCGCCGCAACGAGCGCCTCCGGTTCGAGCCGCAGCGCGGACAGCGGCAGATCGGCGATCGCCTGGGCTTCCTTGCCGCTGCCGAGCAGTACGATCGGATTGCCGCCATACCGGGCAAGCGCGTGCGCCGCGCCGGGGGTGCCGGCGACCGCGATTCGTGCGGTGAAGCCAAGCCGCTTCAGGAAGGCGAGCAGCCGGCGGCAGAAGCGATCCTCACCACCGAACAGGTGCGTCGTGCCGGTGAGGTCGAACCACAGACCATCGGGACCGGAGACGGCGGCCGACGGAGTCCACTGCCTTGCGGCGTGAAGCGCAAGCCGATCGAGCAGCGCGCGATCGGCCTCGTGCTCCGCATCGCGGACGTCGAGATCGGCGACCAGTGCGCGGGCATGGGCTGCTGCCATGCCGGGGCGCAGGCCGAGTTCGAGCGCCTGCGGGCAGGCAGCGGTGATCACATCCTTCTGACCCGTGTGGGTGACCAGCACGGTCGGCGTGCCCCATAGCGTCGCCCAGGTCGGGGCAGCGGTCATCGCTGGCGGGTTGCCGTCATCGGAGCGCATCGCCCGAAACGGATGCTCGGCATGTTCGCTGCGCCGACCCATTTCGCGCATGGTCGGGCGCTGGTGCGCCGGCATGGCATCGATATCGGACTGCGCCGGGCGGCGGCCAAGCGCGCCATCCCGCGCCCAGCGTGCGCCGGGACGCCAGCCACCGCCGCGTGGGACCGAGCAGGCGCCCGGATCGTCGTCGATCGGCTCTTCGAAGCGCGGCCCGGCCGCCGTTCGCCCGTCAGGCGGCGTGGCTGACCGCTCGTTCCTGCGCAACCGCTCGATCGGGAGCTGCGGCAGGAAGAGCGAGGCGACCCGTAGCATCGCACGCCTCCAGTTCGAGGGAAAAAGGTTCGCCGCCGCGCTGGCGGGCGAGTTCGACCTGCCAGTGCGGTCGGCCGACGCCCGGCCAGGGCAGCCGCGCCGAGGCGGCACAGCCGATCCGCCAGCGCGTCATGGCCGACGATGGCATGGACAATGGGCAGCGGTCGCGCGAACGGCGGCTGCGATAGAGCAGCATCGGCGTCCTCCCGTCCGAAGCTGCGAGCTGGAGGCGGCGGGTGGCGGTCATGTCGGCGACCTTCACCTCGGCGATCACGCAGGCGAGCGACCCATCGCGCAGCCCATCCTCGGCCATGGCAAGCACTTCCATATCCTTGCGGCCTTGGGCGTAGAGAACCTTGTCAGGGCCTAGCCCGACCTGTTCGAGACCGGGTGCATAGAGGTCGAACACCGTGACCGCCCACAGCACGGTGAAGCCGGGCTGGTCGGCGAAGCGTGCCGCGATCCCCGCCATGAACAGCCGGGCGGCCGCATCATCATTGAGGCTGGCCGAGGCGGCAGCGATCTCATGCAGTCCGCCGCTGTCGAGGCCATGATCGGCAAGCCGTGCATCGATTTCCGGCAGGCCGAAGCCGAGCGCGCTACCGCGTGTCGCGCGCGCAGCCGCCATCTCGGCGCGAAGCGCGGCGAGCATCTCGGCCGGGGGCCGAGGCATGGCGGATGAAGGTGCGGGCATCGGTCAGCATCGACTCACTTGTTCCTCTTATGTTCCAATGAGTCATGCCGGTTCGTCAAGCGGCTTGCGATGACGGGAACATCAAAGCGCGAGCGTGGGCTGTTCGGGCTGGTCTGTCGACGGCGGCCAGACCTGGGTCACTCCGAGCATGCCGGCCGGCAGATATTTGAGCACTTCGGCAGACGGAACGTCCGGATTCAGCCAGTCCGCCCATTGGTCGCGGGTCAGCGGAATGATCTGGCGGTGGTGATAGGGCTTGATGTCGTCGCCGGCATCCATGGTCAGCAGCGAGAAGGCCTCGCCGACCTTGGGATCATGCTGCCAGATGCCCGCCATGCAGAACCAGCGATGGTCGTTCATCTCGAACAGCCATTTATCGAGCCGGTTGTCTTTGGGACGCGGCACAGCAGGATCGGTGAATTCGTAGAAGCCATCGCACAGCACGAGGCAGCGATTGACGCTGAGATCTGGCAGCTTCCCACCGAATCCCTCGCTGCGCAGATTATAGACCGGCCCTTTCTTGCCCGGCCAGCTCCAGCGCCGGTTCACGAGTTCGCCGACCGCGCGATAATTGCCGGGTGGCTGTTCGACCGCGCGCACGATCGGCGCGGTCTCGGTCATGCGGATGTCGGCGCGCGGATTGTCGTCGGGCACGCCTTCGGGCGTCTCGATATTGATTTCGAGATCGTCGAAGTCCTCCATGATCGAGGCGATCTCGATCTCAAGACGGTAGTCGTTACACATCGACCTGCCGGCAGCCCCTGATCCTTGCGACTCTTGTCTGTTCCAGTTATGTTCTCAACATGAGCACCACTGCAACCCCGTTCGACTCGGATGCGGCGGAAGGCACCCTTCGCCCGATCATTCGATACAAGCCCGACGGCTCGGGCAAGAAGGAAGTCGTCAACGCGCATTGGGGATCCAACCCCCGGTTCAGCGCGGGCGTCGAATATCGTTTCGTGCGATCGGAGGGTCAGACCTTTCCGTCACAGCGCTGCCTGATCCCGGCCTCGGAATTTCGCATGAAGGTCGGCAAGAAGGATTACCGGGTCACGCTCGACGACGGCAATTTCTTCTACCTTGCCGGCGTGTGGGAGCCCGCGATGGCGGGTTGGCCGCTGGCATTCCGCATCATCACGGTCGCCGCCAACGCCGAGGTCTCGCACTATCAGGATCGGCACGGTGCGATCATCCTGCGCCGGCAGGTCATGGATTGGCTTGATGCCACCATGCCGGAAGGACAGCTGCTGGTGACGCCACCTCCGCATGCGTTCTTCGTCGAGGAGGTCGGAAGGCGGGGAAAGCGACAAGCGCGGCTCGCTCTGTAGGCCCAATTTATGTTGAGGATAAGAACTGGTAGCGAATGGTCGCCAACGCGCATAGCGTAACAGATACGCTGGAGGGGGACCGCGTTGCCGAGCGCTGCTTCGATTTCGATCAAAGAAACTTTGGGGCTTCTGGACGGTGACTATGCCGCCGTCTCGGATGGGTTCGTCCAAGGCTCCTATGCCCTGTGGCTGGGCTCGGGAATTTCCCGGGGACGCGTTATCGGCCTGGACGGCGTTCTCGCGAAGCTTCTTGAGTTTTTGCGCTCTCAAGTAACCGCCGATCCTGCGTGCCGCTTCAGGCAAGCTATCGAAGCCGTGATCGACAAAGCCGGGCTCGATGCAGCGGAGAAGGCCCAGATCGACTACGCCGTGCCTGCCGCCAGCTGGGGTTGCATCAACACCTTACTCGGGCGCCTGTGGAACCAATATTCCGCGGTTCTGTCGGTGGAGGTCGATGGCGAACCGCTCGATTATCTTTTGTGGGTAGGCCTGGATTTCGAGAATACCTTTGCCGCGCAGGAAGCGGATGCCGAGCATCTGGCGATCGGCATGTTGGCACTCGAAGGTACCGTGACCGATCTGGCAACGGCCAATTGGGACGGACTGCTCGAAGCCGCCATTCGCGAGCTCGGCCATGATGAGAGCTTCTACCGTATCACAGTAACCGGTGAGGACCTTCGCAACCCTGCCGCAGCCGCACGGCTCTTCAAATTTCATGGCTGCGCCTTGCGGGCGATTGCCGAAGAAAATGAATACCGCCCGCTCCTGGTAGCGCGCTCGGCCCAGATCACGGGCTGGAACGCCGACAATCGCTTCACAATCGCCCGCGATCAGCTCGGCGCTCTCGTCCAGGCCAAACGCACGTTGATGATCGGCATGTCGGCGCAGGATGAGAACATCAAACATCTCTTCGCCAAGATGAACCAGCAAGCCGGCTGGAAGTGGACCAACGCTCCCACACCCATCGTCATTTCCGCGGACAAGATCGGCGACGACCAACGCGATCTGCTGATCGTCGTCTACGGTCAGCAAGAATATGAAGCGCATCGCGACGACATCTGCGAGGCGGCACGGCTACAGGCTTATGCCAAGCCACTCCTTCTAGCGCTGCTGCTCAATGTCTTGACCGCCAAACTGGCCGTGCTTGCGAGCGACGCACCTGCGCCCAACCTCGATGATGCCGCCCAGGCAGCGATCGTGACCGGGCTGAAGGCGTTGCGAGATCGCGCTGCCGAGGCCGGGAATGCGGACTATATTGGTTTTGCCCGAACTATCGCGTCGGGCATGGCACGCGCGCGCCATCAGCTGCAGAACGGCGCAAGCGCAGTCGGCATCCAGCCATACTTCTCGATTGCCGATCAGCCCGCAAATCAGATGAAGGGCAAGCTGGCGCTGCAAAGTTCAGGACAGCGGGAAGCTGCCGTTGCGCTGGGATTGATCGGTCTCGACGAGGGCAGCGCCTGGGCGAGTTCGGTGGATGATCCGACCGATCCGCGCTCGGGTGCGCTACGACTGTCCACCTCGGCTACAAGCGCGCGGGTGTTCCTTGCGGCCAATGACGTGACAATCAACAACCTGCTAGACTGCGGCGCGTTCGACGAGACCGATAACGACGCCGTTGTGATATGCTCGGGCGACGTAACGCCGCGTCAACAGCGTAGCCCGAGCGGCTCCTGGCGAAGCGGATCGTCCGGGCCGCGATATGTTGCGTTCGGCCCTATGCTCGGCAACGCGGCTGATCTCGACGAGCTGCGCGAAAACTTTCGCGGCGAGGTCGGACTATGAGCACGAGCGATCGCGTCGTCGAGATTTTGACCACCGAGGGCGGATATCGCCCGCTCCCGCGTCCCTTTAAGGTGGGCACGCAGACGTTCGACTTCACGCACGCGTTGGTCGCTGGCGACCGTGCGAATGATCTCGTGATCGTCATTGAGGTCAAAGGCGATACCGCTGACGAAGCAGTCATCCGCAAGCTCCTCGCGTTGACACGAGCGCTCGACGTGCTGCATTCCAAACGCCCCGTAACGGCGGTGCTCACGGTCGGACAGCCCCGCTCAAATACGGTCCAGACGATCAGCAAGGTTTGCCGGGTCCTTCCCGTCGGCTCACCCGCCGGTCCTGATGCCGATGACGCCGTTCGCGATTGGCTGGCCGTGCTCCTACCGCTCACACAGCCGCCGGCAGTCGATACGATGCTCGATTGGGAGGCGGACCTGCGGAAGGTTGCCCCGGCTGCCGCCAAGGGTCCTTTGATGGAGGCGCTCGTTGAGGCCGCACCGCGCGGCAAGGATGCCGTGGAGGAAGTGCTCGCTGACGAGATCACCGAGACGGCGAACGCGATCCTCGACGATGAGGGAGATGCAGAGTGAACGGACCGCGTCTCAAGAGCCTCGTCATAGAGAATTTCAGAAGTCTTCGCGGTAAGGTCGTCATCCCGCTCGACGCGCAGGTCGTGCTCATTCACGGCACGAATGGCATGGGCAAGACCAGCGTGCTCTCGGCTCTCGAACTTGGTCTCACGGGTAAGATCGCCCACTTGGCAACCGATGGCGAAGGCTATCGCCGCTATCTTACCACGCTCGACACCGGCGGTGGCTCGATCGCTCTTACCACAACCGCTCCGCTGATTGAGAACGGGCGAACGGACGGAGCGCTGGATTTCAGCGACACCCACTACAATCCGACAGCCTTGCTCGACCTTAACCGCGGGAAATTCTTCGCGGAACGCTGCTACCTTCCCCAGGCCACGCTCGGCCGCCTGCTTGAAATCTACGATGATCAGAAGACCAGTAGCACCTCGCCGCTAACGCTGTTCGTCAAGGAACTGCTCGGCCTCGATCCCCTGGATGCGCTCGTTGACGGTCTCGACCCCGCGTTCAACGTCACGCGGGTGCGAAAGATCGCACCGGACTATCGACGGCTCGAAGCGCTGGAAACCTCGCTCAAACAGGACGTCGACAAGAGCGAACGCCTGATACGCGAGACTGCGGCCTCTGTCGAAACGCGCCTCGCCAGCCTCAACGCGACGCTTCTCGAAATCGTTGGCGAGAACGCGCCCAATGTCGTGACCGACGCGACAGACCTTGCGTCTCTCCGAGCATCGGTCAGCGAAGCATACAGCCAAGATAGCCGCCTGGCTGAATTGACCAGCGCGCGATCCGAGCTTCGCGGGCTTGGCGATCGTTGGCGCGCGCTACCCTCGATGGATGCGAGCCGCGACCAAGCCGGCAAACAGCGTAGCGACCAGATTGCGACGCAGGCATTTGCTCTTTGGCGGAGCGGCGACGGCGCGCTCCTCGATCGAACCATTGCCCAAGCGCAAGCCGAATTCTCCGATATCCCGGCGCTCGACGATGATCCGGAAAAGAGCCGCGCCGAGGCGCTTCGCCGCGCGGAAGGCGAAGAGAAGCGGTCGAACACGCTGCTTACGACGCATGCCGCGGCGACGGAACAGGTCACAACGCTCCAGGCAACGGTCCAACGTGCGACCAGCCGGATCGAGGAACTGAACAACGATCTGGCCGGTGCGGCCGAGGATGCGAAGTCGCTCGCCAACGCACTTGCTGGTGTCGTTCCCCATATCGATGGCGAAAGCTGTCCCGTCTGCGATCGCAATTTCGGCGAAGAGAATGCCGGCCCGCTGTCTGCGCACGTCGCGGCGAAAATTGCGTCCCTTACGAGCGAAGCCGGCCGCTTGCAGGCTCTCGCGACCGAGCGTGCCGGTGAGAGCAAGCTGCTGGCTGATGCCCAGAGAGAATTGCTCAGTGCGGCAAATGGACAGCTTTCGGCCGAAGATCTTGCTGATCACAGCGTCCGGAAGACCCGTATGTCTGACCTCGTGCGAGTCCTGCGCGAATGCGAACCGGCCGCGGCGGAAGGTGCCCGCCTGCTATCGGTATCGCTCACCGCACGCAACACGCTGGTGCTGTCGCGGCGCCGCGACGAGCAGTCCGTATCGATGCTTCCCGAGATCGAAGCGGCCGTCCAAACGGCGCTAGGCGTAGCGGCCGCGAGCTTCGACAGCATAGATGCAGCGCTCGTCAGCGCCATATCTCGCCTCGATGAAACGATCGCTACGGCCGAGAAGAAGGCCAGCCTTCGGATCGAAGCCCTGTCCGAGATCGACCTGCGCGTCCGCGACCTCGACCAATTGGCGCAGCTGCGTCAGCAGAGCGAAGCCAGTGCCAAACGGTTGAAGGAAACCGACGTCGCGCTGAAGAAAATTGAGACCACCCGGAAACAAGCGAAGAAGCTATCCGAAGCGGCTGACGGCGTACGCTCGCAGATCGTCAAGAATGTCTTCTCGAAATCGCTCAACAAGGTCTGGCGCGATCTCTTCATCCGCCTGGCACCTTCAGAGCAGTTCGTGCCGACATTCCGGCTTCCGCCCGATCAAGGCGGCAAGGTCGAAGCCGTACTGGAGACGTGGCATCGCAGCGGCAAGACGTCGGGCTCACCTGGCGCCATGCTCAGTCAGGGCAATCTCAACACTGCTGCGCTGACGCTTTTTTTGGCCCTCCATTTGTCCGTCCCGGTTCGCATGCCCTGGCTCGTGCTGGACGACCCAGTTCAGTCCATGGACGATGTTCATATCGCCCAGTTCGCGGCCCTCCTGCGGACGCTTGCCAAGGGCATGGGCCGGCAAGTTGTGATCGCGGTCCATGAGCGCGCGCTGTTCGACTACCTTGCGCTCGAACTCAGCCCGGCCTTTGCCGGGGACAGCCTGATCGCCGTGGAGATCAACCGCAATTTCGAAGGCAATGCCGTTGCAACGCCTCGCGTCCTCGGTTTCGAAGAGGACCGCGCGATCGCAGCCTGATGCAGGTGGTCAGATCGGCATGATCGCCGTTACCGCCTATTGACATGACGCAGTTTCGCACAGAAATACACACTTATGCGGTGAGATTTGATCACCGTTGGCGTTTGCTTTGGGAACAATCGTGGTGGCAGACCCCATTCGGATACAGGTCCTTCTAAATCGACCCGAGGCAGAGCGCTTCGAGCGCTTTTGCGAAACGCGGGGTCACAAGAAGTCGACGCTGATTGCTCGCCTTGTGCGTGAACACCTCGATCGGGAAGGCTTTGCTCTCCAGGGTGAATTTTTCTCCGCCGGAGGCAAGCAATGAGCGTTTTCGACCGCCGGGCAATTCAAACGAAGATCGACAGGCTTCGTGCAGGTGGCAGGCCACGTGTTCTCGACCTGTTTTCAGGCTGCGGTGGCCTGTCTCTTGGCTTTCAGGCCGCAGGCTTCGAAATCGCAGCAGCCGTAGAGTTTGACCGCGATGCTGCGCGCTCCCATGGCGAGAACTTCCATCCTGGTGACCCTCACCATGCGATCGCACGGGACATCACTAAGACAAGTCCCGAGCAGCTTGCGCGCGAATTGAACCTCGGCTCAATAAATGCGGCTATCGATATCATCGTTGGTGGACCGCCATGTCAGGCATTCGCGCGCGTCGGCCGGTCGAAGCTGCGCGAGATCGACGCCCATCCCGAAGCGTTCATGCACGATCCTCGGGCTCAACTTTATCTTGAGTACCTGCACTACGTTGATGCGTTTCGACCGCTCGCGCTGCTGATGGAAAACGTGCCGGATGCGTTAAATCACGGCGGCCAGAACATTGCGGAAGAAACCTGCGAGGTGCTCCGAGACAAGGGCTATGTCGCTGGCTACACCCTGCTGAACGCATCCTTTTATGGCGTGCCACAGATGCGCGAGCGCATGATCCTGATCGCCTATCGTGAAGAGTTAGGCGCCGAGGTCGCATTTCCAGAACCCACGCATTTCGTGAAACTGCCACCCGGATATACTGGAAGCCGACAAGTTGCGCTCAAGCTCCTAGGGAAGGCGCATCTGGCCGATCGGGCACACAGCTATCATTCGCCTCCGGACGCCGATCCAGCGCTGCCGCCTGCGGTGACTGCTATCGCCGCCCTCAGCGATCTGCCGGCGATGACCGACCATCTTGAGGGAAAATTGAAGCGCGGTGCCCGCCGGCTTGACGAGTTGACGCGTTATTTGAAAGCGCGACCTCAGGGCTATGCCAAACTGATGCGCGAGTGGCCGGGCTTTGAATCGCATGTCGGGATCCATGATCACGTGATTCGCTATCTTCCGCGCGATTGGAAGCTGTTCGCGCGCATGAATGCGGGCGATCAATATCCTGAAGCGCATGCTCATGCGGTAAATATGTTCAATGAAGCACTGGCAGAGCTTCGGTCGCAGACCGGAAGCGTGATCCGATCCGGAAGCAAGGCCTGGGAGGCGCTACGGGCTTCAATTGTTCCGCCCTACGACGTCAGCAAGTTTCCCAACAAATGGCGTAAAATGGAGCCAAATTTGCCCGCGCGCACGCTGATGGCTCACCTCGGGAAGGACAGCTACAGCCATATCCATTATGACAGCGCGCAGGCACGTACCATTTCTGTGCGAGAAGCGGCGCGGCTCCAGTCGTTTCCGGACGGCTTCAAGTTCGCGGGAACGATGAATCCGGCGTTCAAGCAGATCGGCAACGCCGTTCCGCCGCTACTGGCACATGCTGTGGCGCTGAAAATTCAGGAGACCCTGCAGGGGGCAGTGAGGGAAGAGGTTGATGAGCTTATCGGAGCGGCGACGGCAGTTTGAAGCGGCCTCGCGAGCAGATGCGCTCGTCACGCCGAAAACCAAGTTTCACAAGTTGTTCGGCGTCTCGAACAGCGCCAAAGTCATCCCCGGCGGGCTGCAACTCGGAGTCGTAAACCTCGACAACGTCGCACCTGACGTCGATGGTTTCGCGTTCGCCTGCACCATGATCTTTCCACCGGCGGATGAAGTCTATTTCACCGCTTATGTCCGTTCCGGCGGTGCCGTGATGGCGGCCCGGCTTGCTGAAATGAGGGAGAAGGGCGCCGGATCCGCTTCTCAGCCGGACAAGTCCGATGACGCGGGTGACGAGCCTGGTCAATCTTACGCTGCCCGAAACAACAACACGGTCGTTGTTCTGGCGGACGACGGCCATTTCTATCTTCGCAATCAGGGTTTCTGGGACACGCTTCCCGAAGATCGCTCGTCGCTCGGCACGCCAATCCCTGTCGATCGCATCAACGTAGCACTGTGGCCACCGGCTGCTTCGGCACAGCGCAGCATGCTCGCGCGCGAGTTCATCGGCTACCTTGCCCGCTTTGTAGGCCGGGAGAAGGTTCACGAAGTTCGCGTTTGGGATGACGCCTCGGCGGTCAGCGATGCCATGCGTCGTATGCCCCGAACGATTCCGATTGCCGAGATCCGCGCCAATATCGCCGCGCTTGGGGGGGTATACCCGGACTCGCTGATCGATAGGTTTCATGCCGGCCTCAATCATCTGCCTGATAAGCATTTCGTTATTCTTCCGGGCGTTTCCGGGACTGGGAAAACGCTGCTGGCACGACACTATGCCCGCGCCGTCCATGGAATAACGGTGTTGATTGCCGTTGAGAAGTGACCCGGGGTTTTCATCGAGAAGTGACCCACCT
>NZ_JBMDKW010000024.1:0-42839 GCF_057809915.1 Sphingobium sp. FG11 | reverse complement strand
CTTCTCAGTGGAAATTACTGGCCTCCCCGGGTCACTTCTCAACGGCAATCAACAGCTGGGCTTCTTCTTCGACCTTTTGGCCTACACAGGAGCATAATGTGAACGCCCCGCAGAGCAGCGAACTCGGATATCATGTCCTCATCATTCATGAGGTAGAAGACTACGAAAAGTGGAAGGCCATCTTTGACGATGCTGCGGGGATCCGGCGGGACGCCGGTGAGATAGCATATCAGCTCCTCGCTTATGATACGGATGCAACGCAGGTCGTTCATTTCTCTCGTTGGACATCGCTGGACGCGGCGCGCGCGTTCTTCGAGTCCCCAAAGCTGGTCGAGATCAGACGAATGGCCGGCGTCCGTGCGCCGGAGTTCCTTTACCTAAACGCGATTGAGTGCGGGCAGCTTTGAAAGTGCTAGGAGCCGTGGCTCCCGGGCTTCAAAGCAGACTTCAGCATAGTTTAGTCCTTGTGGCATCGATTGCGAAAGCAACTTTGGACGTTGTCGGGCAGTTGCGCACAGCCTCAAGCTGCCACGCAAAAGATAGGAGATCCAATGGCCGTCGAGGGATTGATCAAAGGTGGGTGTCTATGCGGAGCGAGCCGCTATGTGAGCGGCGATAAGCCGATCAACGTACGCGCATGCCATTGTCATCGCTGCCAAAAAGCGACAGGCTCAGCCTTCTATGCTCGTGTGATGGTTCCACTAGACGGCGTGCAGATTACTGGTCCTGTCAATTGGTTCGACGGCGGGACGGGCGTTCGCCGGGGGTTCTGCGCTGAGTGCGGATCGACCTTGTTCTCGGAACGGGCGAACGCGAATACCATCGGCCTTACGATGGGCAGTTTGGATGAGCCCGATAGCTTTACGCCATCGGATCACATCTGGACCTCGAGCAAGCAGCGGTGGGTGCAGTTCGACGATGGTTTGCCTCAATATGCTGAAGGGCCGCCTGCCTGAGTGAAGTTGTTATTTGGGGCCGACGGCTCCCGACCACATTCGGCCATTCGGCGGTCCAAGGTTGAACGGCTAAATACGCCTGAAGCCGTCATTCGCGCCGGGATGTGGCGCGGCAATAGCGCGCCTCAATATTGCCGTTCCAGCTTGGTTGGGCGCACGATCTCTAATTGGGCCCGTGATACAGGTTGCCGACTTACATCACGCTATTCGTCCGCGACATATGCGCCACCGCCCTATCCGCCGGGTCTCCGTGGATCTGCGCACCCTTTTGTTTATATCGACGAGCGAGACTGACAGTGTCCCCCCGCAGCAAAACTTTATAGCCGCCACTCCCGATCCCCAATTTACGAAAGACGAATCAATTTGTATTGAAATAATCGTAGGCAGTGATACAGCGCTCCTGATTATGGGATTCCTGCGATGCCCTTGGGCCGAGAGGCGGTCGGATTTGGGAGTGGATTTATGCGAGCTGCCACGCTCATGATGTTGCTCGGCCTTGCCGTCCATGCCGCACCGGCGGCCGCGGCACAGTGCCCACCCAATCCTAACCCTCGCTTCCGCGTGCCCGACAGCGTGTCGAAACAGGCGGCAGCGAAGCTTTGCGTCATTTACGCGCAGACCGAAGCACGCCCGCCAACGCCGCCGCTCAAGACGCTTGAAGACTTCGACCGAATGAATGCGGCAGTCGAAGCCACTGCCCTGCCGGCAAGCCAGAAGTTCGCTGACGCGATAGGCGTTCGTTCGGTCAGGGAAACGATCGGGGGCGTGAGTGTTTTAAGGATCATTCCTCCCAATGCGCAGCGTGGGCGGCCGCCGCTCGTCTATATTCACGGTGGTGGCTATATTGTCCTTTCCGCCCTCTCGATGCAGGTGCTTCCTTCCCTGCTGAGCAAGGCGCTGGGTCGCAACGTCATCTCGATCGATTACACGCTCGCCCCGCGAGGCAATGTGAACACCATCTCAGATCAGGCGATCGCCGTGTGGCGCGCCCTTATAGCTGCGGGGAACGACCCGCGGGGAATGGGACTGTTCGGTGACTCTGCGGGCGGGAACATGGCGGCCGCGTACACGCTGAAGATGCGGGATCAGGGCATCCCATTGCCCGGCGCGCTTTACCTGTTGTCGCCAGGCGCCGACCTGACGATGAGCGGGGACACCGTTGCCACCATTGGGCCTTATGACCCAATGCTGGAAGCGCGGGACTTCAAGCTGTATCTGGACGCTTATGCCGCCGGGACGGATGTCAGGAACCCTTATATTTCTCCCCTTTTCGGAGACTATACTAAGGCGTTTCCGCCAACATTGATCCAGGCCGGCACGCGTGAATTGCTCCTCAGCGAAGCGGTCAGGGAATATCAGGCGATCCGCGCTGGCGGCCATGAGGCGGTACTCGATCTCTATGAGGGCATGCCCCATGTATTCCCGGCGCTGCTCGCGAACACGCCTGAGTCTGACACGGCGATTTCCAGGGCTGCGGACTTCTTCACAAAGCATTTGCGCAATTAGTGGGCGATTCAGGAGGTGCGGTTCTCAAGATCACTAGCCCGATGCAGGTTGGGTCTCCCCAGTTCCGCTTCAGCCCGAGATCGACAGCGTTCTGCTTGCCGATGGGGCGGGTGGGCTGCCCGTCGCAACATATGTCCAACCGGGTTCTGCTCGTCCAGGAGCGTGAACGCCCAATTTCGGAGCTAATATCTTGTCAAAACCTTTCGCATCTTCGGCCGACATGGCGCCCACTAGGGAGAAGCTGGAGATCCTCGCGGACGGCGTTTATGCGCTGACCGCCGAGGGCGATCCTAATGTCGGGGCGATCGAGGGCGAGGATTTTCTCGTCTGCTTCGAGGCGCGCGCGACGCCGACAGCCGCGCGGGACTGGCTTGCCAAGTTGCGCGAGCATACGGACAAGCCGGTCAAATATCTCGTCTTGACACATTATCACGCGGTTCGCGTACTCGGGGCGAGCGCGTTCGATGCGGACCATATCGTCGCCAGCGAAGTCACACGCCAACTGATCGAGGAGCGTGGCAAGGAAGATTGGGACAGTGAATTCGGCCGCATGCCGCGGCTGTTCAAGCAACCCGAAGAGATTCCGGGGCTGACCTGGCCGACCGAAACCTTCGACACAGACTATCGCATCGAACTGGGCGGCGATCGCGGCGCGATCGACCTTAAATATTGTGGGCGGGGCCACACAGCGGGCGATATCGTTGCCTGGCACGACAAATCCCGGACCCTGTTCGCGGGCGATCTCGTGGAGAGCGAAGCCGCGCTCTACACCGGCGATGCTTTCCACTTCGATTGGTCGACGAGGACGCTCGATGCCGTGAAATCCTTTCGCGCCGAAAATCTGGTCGGCGGACGAGGGACCATCGCCCGGGGCGTCGAAGCGACCGATGCGGCCATCGAGCAGACCCGCGAATTTCTGAACGCGATGATCGAGCATGTGGGTCACGCCCACAAGACCGGGGGCAATCTCAAATCGGCTTTTGAAGCGACCCATGTTGCCCTAGCGCCCAAGTTCGGCCACTGGCCCATTTTCGAGCATTGCCTGCCGTTCGACGTCCAGCGCCTGTGGGATGAATTTGACGGGATCGACTGGCCGCGCATCTGGACGATGGAACGCGACAGGGACGTGTGGGCCAAGTTGCAGGGATAGGATTATGCCCACCGCACTGAGCCGGGACGGCATCCCCATCTGGCGCGATGTCGGGGCGACCCCGCTGGATGACGCACAGGGCGATTTCGAAATCGTCATCGTCGGCGGTGGTCCCGTGGGACTGACGCTGGCGCTCGATATGGGCAAAAAGGGCCGGCGGGTGCTGCTGCTCAATAAGCGCGACTTCGTCGCTGCCGGCTCGAAGGCGATCTGCTTCTCGAAGCGCACGCTCGATATCTGGAACCGCCTCGGCGTGGCGCAGGCGATGATCGCGAAGGGCGTCGCCTGGAATGTTGGCAAGGTTTTCTGGGGGGACAGTGGCGAGCCTGTATTCACCTTCGACATGCTGCCGCTCAAGCATCAGGAGATGCCCGGCTTCATCAATCTTCAGCAATATCTTTGCGAAGACCTTCTGATCGACGCGGTGTCGCAGGTTCCCGGCGTCTCGATGCGCTGGGGCCACGAAGTCACGGGGCTGAAGCAGGTTGAGGGCCGCGTGACGCTGGACGTTGCCGCTCCCGGCGGCAGCTATCGGGTCGATACGCCTTGGATCGTGGCCTGTGACGGGCATAATTCTGCCGTCCGCGCGATGATGGGCCTCGATTTCGACGGCCGCGTTTTTGAGGATAATTTCCTGATCGCCGACGTGAGACTGAAACAGGAGCGCCCAGCCGAACGCTGGTTCTGGTTCGATCCGCCTTTCAATCCTGGCCGCTCCGCTCTGCTGCACAAACAGCCCGATGATGTCTGGCGTCTCGATTTCCAGCTTGGCTGGAACATCGATCGGGAAAGCTGCATGCATCCCGAAAATATTGAACCGCTGGTCCGCGGCATGCTGGGCGACGACATCGAATTCGAGCAGGAATGGTACAGCGTCTACACTTTCCAATGCCGGCGCATGGCGCGCTTCGTCCATGACCGTGTCATTTTTGCGGGCGATGCCGCGCATCTGGTGTCCCCGTTCGGCGCGCGCGGCTGCAATGGCGGCGTCGCGGATGCGGACAATCTGGCATGGAAGCTGGATCGGGTCCTTGACGGTCGCGCCGGACCGGATCTGCTTGAAGCTTATAACCATGAAGCGATCGTCACAGCGGATGAGAATATTCTGAATTCCTCGCGCTCCACCGATTTCCTCACGCCCAAGTCGACAACCAGCCAGGCGTTCCGTGATGCCGTCCTGCAACTGGCCAAGGACCACGCCTGGGCGCGCCCGTTCGTCAATTCGGGTCGCCTTTCGACGGCGGTCGCCTATCCCTGCTCGCCCTTAAACCAGGCGGACCAGCCAGACGATAGCTGGCATGGCATCGCCCCCGGGCATGTCGTCGTCGATGCCCCGCTCGACGAGGGTTGGCTGCTGCACGTTCTGGGCGGAGATTTCGTTCTTCTCGCCGCTGATAATAGCGTGCCGACTGTGCCGGGGCTGCGCACGGTTCTGGTCAGTGAACAGGGCGATCGGCAAGGCATGATCCTGTCCCGCTATGATCTGCGGCCCGGCTCGGCCTATCTTGTGCGACCGGACCATTATGTCGCCGCGCGCTGGCGCCATCCGACGGTCGAACTTATCAAATCGGCTTATGAACGCGCCGCATCGCCGGGAGGTTGAAACCCAGATCGCCATGCCACTGTCAAAAACATCGAACATCGCGAATGTCGACGATTTCTATGCGGCGCTCATCGCCCTGCACGATGGCCTCGACGAGCGGCAAAGCGCCCTCGCCAATGCAAAGCTGATCCTGATCCTGGCCAACCATATCGGCGACGGCGCCGTGCTGGCCGAGGCTCTGGAGCAGGCAAGGCGATCCTGATGAAAATCCGCGATCCCCGATGGACACTGGCGTTGCTGTGTGTCGTTTATACCTTCAATTTCATGGACCGTCAGGTCGTTTCTGTCCTCGCCGAGCCGATCAAGCGCGACCTTGGGCTGAGCGACACGCAACTGGGCATGCTCACGGGTTTCGCCTTTGCCATATTCTACACCGGCTTCGGTCTGCCGGTGGCGGCGCTGGCGGATCGGATATCGCGGGTCAAGGTGCTGGCCGCCGCCTGTTCGCTGTGGAGCCTTTGTTGCGCCGCCTGCGGACTGGCGACGAATTTCGCTCAGCTCGCCGCCGCCCGCATCGGGGTGGGTCTGGGCGAGGCCGGCGGGGTCGCCCCTTCCTATTCGATCATCTCCGACCTCTTCCCCCCATCGCAGCGCGCCCGGGCGCTGGCCTTTTTTTCGCTAGGCGTTCCGTTCGGTCTCGCGCTGGGTTCCGCGCTTGCCGGATGGTCGGCAGCGCAATGGGGGTGGCGAACGAGCCTGTTCATCGTCGGCCTGCCGGGGCTGGCGCTCGCGCTGCTGCTGATCTGGCTCGTCCCCGAACCGCAGCGCGGCGGCATGGATGGCGGAGCGGTCCAGCCCAAGGCGTCGCTTCGTGAAACCGCGAAAATTTTCTTCCGCACCCCGACGATCATTTCGACGGCGTTGGCCTGCGCGATCGGCGGCATCCCCAATTATGCGCTGATGGCCTGGATGCCGGGTTACATGATCCGGGTTCTGGGCATGACCTTGACGCAGGTGAGCATCTATCTCAGCCTGACCATTGCCGTCGCCATGGGTGCGGGCACCTGGCTCAGCGGATTTTTCGCCGACCGGCTGGGGGCAGGCGACAAGCGCGCCTATGCCTGGGTCAGCGGCGCCGCCATGATCTGTGCGGTGCCCTTCCTGATCGCCGGCCTCTGCGCCCAGCGCTGGCAGATCGCCTTGCCCCTGTTGGGACTGAGCCTTGGCTGCGCGGGCGCCTATCTTACGCCGGCGGTCAGCTTCATACAGAATTCGGTCAATGCCTCGCAACGCAGTACCGCCGCTGCGCTCCAGCTCTTGCTCGTCAACCTCGTCGGAATGGGCATCGGCCCGCTCTATGTCGGAATGATGAGCGACTGGCTGCACGGGCGCTACGGGACGGAATCGTTGCGGATCGCGCTCGGAGGACTCGTGCCCTTCCTCGTCGCCGCAGCGATCGCGAACCTGGTGACGGCGCGCCTTGTATCGCGCGCAAGAGTGCGGGCGCTCGCCTCGCAATAATCTCCGCGGGGTCCAGGCTTCGTGCCGGTTGCGAAGGCTGTTATTGCCATTAGGGCTTGACGCTGCGATGGCCGGCATCGAGGCTATGACGACGATGCGGTGAACCTGACGGGCGCTGCAAATGGAGGCGAATGGGGTGGCTGCGGAGGCGCGCGGAGTTCAGTCGATAGAGGTCGGCGCGCGTATATTGGAAGCGATCGCGGATGCAGGCGACCTCGTGATGCTGCGCGATATCGCGCTGGAAGCCGGAATCGCGCCGGCCCAGGCGCACTCCTATCTTGTGAGTTATCGTCGCGCCAACCTCGTAGAGCAGGACAGAGAGTCCGGCCGCTACCGGCTGGGTCCTTTCGCGCTTCAGCTCGGATTGGCCCGACTGCGCAGTTTCCACCCGCTGAAGGCCGCCGGAGAGGCAGCGGCGCGATTTGCGACGGAAACGGCGATGTCGGTCGTCATAACCGTCTGGGGCGCCTATGGCCCTACCGTCGTGCAAACCTATGAAGGATCGGATCAGGTCCACACGGCGCTTCGCCCCGGAACCGTCTTTTCGCTGACTGGGTCGGCGACGGGCCGCATATTCTGCGCGCATCTCGGGGTCGAGATTATCATGGAAGCAATCAAGGCGCAGAAGGCCGAAAAACTGCCCTCGCGCATTGTAGGCTCGGTTTCCGACTTCAGGTCGATCAAGGCGGCCCTGCCGCTTATTCGTGAAGCCGGCTATGCGACGGCGACATCGAACCCCATTCCCGGTGTCAGCGCCATAAGCGCGCCGATATTCGAGACGGGCGGCGAATTGACTGGCGCGATCACCGTCATCGGGTCGGCCCTATCCTTCGATATCGTCCCTTCTACCGAGCGCGTTCGCGATATCATCGAACTGGCGCATGCGATTTCCGCGCGCGCCGGCTATCAGCGCCCGGCCACATCCGCATGACCGTTCCAATACACGCGGGGCAGATGAGCAAAAGCGCGGGACGGGGCATCCAGTCGGTCGAGGTCGGGAACAAATTGTTGGTGGCCCTAATGCGCTCGGGATCGCCGATGATGCTGCGGGATCTTGCGCATGAGGCGGGGATCAGCGCGGCGCAGGCCCATGCCTATCTGGCCAGCTTTCGCCGAACCGAACTGGTCGAGCAGGAGCCGGCGAGCGGACGCTATATCCTTGGGCCAGCGGTCAACCGGCTGGCCAGCGCACGGATGGCGACGTTCGATCCAATGTCGAACATCAACGCCCGCGCTCCCGACTTCGCGCATTCTCTGGGCGTCATGCTCGCGCTGCTGGTCTGGGGTCCGGTCGCGCCGACCGTCTATCGCGTTCATGACTCCAGCCAGGCCGTGAATACGAACCTGCGGCCAGGCACGACCTTCAATCTTCTCAACTCCGCCGCCGGAAGAATATTCGGCGCATTCGACGGCTCGCCGGCCGTGGCGGAACGCCTTGCCGGCGAACTGACCGGCGCGGCCGAGCGCGAGAAAGCGGCGTTCGACTCCGCAGTCGGGCGGATCCGCAAGACGGGCTACGCGATGATGATCGAAAGCCCGGTACCGGGACTGGCCTCAATTGCCGCGCCGGTTCTGCGAAATGATGAGTGTATATTGGTCGCCATGATTATCGGCCGGAAAGCCGCACTGGAAGTTGAGGGCGCGGGCAGCGCTGCGGAGGCGCTGCTGGCGTTTACCCGGCAGGTCTAAGATATATCGGCATCGGGCTGGGCCATGGGATGGGCGGCCACGAATGCGGGCAGAAGCGTCGCCGCGCTGTCGATTTTCTGGACAAGCGGGAAAGGGCTCAGATCGACGTCATAGCGACGCGCGGAGTAGACCTGCGCAACGATGTAGCAATCGACCAGCGTCGGCGCATCGCCGAATGCGAACGCCCCGGAATGACGCGCCAGCAACGTCTCAAGCGCCGCAAAACCCTCGCCGATCCACCGTGCGGTCCACGCTTCGATCTGAGGCTGCTCGGCGTGCAGGTCGGCCTTGAGGGTAGACAGGACCCGCAGATTGTTAAGCGGATGGATGTCGCAGCCGATGATGGCGGCCATGGCGCGGACAATCGCGCGATCGTCGGCGGTATCCGGTAACAAGGGCGGCGAGGGATATCGCTCTTCCAGCCATTCGAGGATGGCCGGGCTTTGGATCAGCATTGCGCCATCGTCCGTTTCCAGCGCCGGCACGAGATGCTGCGGGCTGATAGCGCCATAATCACCGCCCTTGTGCGCGGCGGCCCGCAGGTCATGCGTGACCTGCCCGAACGACAGGCCTTTCAGCCCGAGCGCGATCCGGACGCGATAGGCGGCGCTCGACCGCCAATAGCCGTGCAGGATCATGACGCGCCACTATCCACGATCCGCCCGGTGCAGTCTCCGAACCCGATCGGGACGAAGCCGGGCGCTTCGCAGGTCGCGGTGAGGGTCAGTTCGTCGCCGCCTTCGAGGAAGGCGCGCGTCTCGCCGGTAGGCAATTCGATCGGTGCGGAGCCGTTGCGCGTGATCTCCATCAGGCTGCCGAGACCGTCGCTGGTCGATGCCGATATCGTGCCCGTGCCAAGCAGATCGCCGGGCTGAAGATTGCATCCGTTACACGTATGGTGTGCGACCATTTGAGCCACCGTCCAGTACATGTTGGAAGCGGGGCCGCGCCCGATGCGATGCCGGGCCATTCCGGCGTCGGCCATGGCCTGGCTGCGCAAGCCGACTTCCAGCGTCAGCCCGAGTGCGCCGCGCGCCTGATCGGTATCGTCCCACAAATAGGGAAGCGGTCTGGGGTCGCCCTGCGGTCGCGCCGGCTGCGCGATGCGGAACGGCGCAAGCGCTTCGGCGGTGATGATCCACGGCGAAATGCTGGTCAGGAAGTTCTTCGCCAGGAACGGTCCCAGAGGCTGATATTCCCATGCCTGAAAATCGCGCGCCGACCAGTCGTTCAAAAGGCACAGGCCCGCGACATGCGCGTCCGCCTCGCCGATTGGGATGGGCTGGCCAAGCACGTTGCCGGGGCCGATCCACACGCCCAGTTCCAATTCATAATCAAGCTTCTGGGTCGGCCCGAACAGCGGCGCATCCGCATCCGGCGCCTTGCGCTGCCCGTTCGGACGCCGGACCGGCGTGCCCGATGGCCGGATGGACGATGCCCGTCCGTGATAGCCGATCGGAATATGCTTGTAATTGGGCAGCAGCGGATTGTCGGGCCGGAACAGCGACCCGATATTGGTCGCGTGATGGATGCCGACATAGAAGTCGGTATAGTCGCCGATCCGCGCGGGCAGGTGCATGGTCGCCGCCGATCGGGCGATCAGCATCGGTTCCACAGGGGATCGCTCCTCAGGGTTTGAGAGCAGTTCGGACACCGCTCGCCTCAGCGCGATCCGCACCGGCGCGCCCATATCGAGCAGCGCGTTAAGATGCTCGCCCGCCCCTGCCTCGGCGGCAAGCTGCGCCTCACCTAGTAGCAGTCCTGACGCGGCAAGCGCCTTCAAATCGAGGATAAAATCCCCGATCGCGATGCCGCCGCGCGGAGAGTCTCCGGCCAGCGAGAAAACGCCCAGCGGAAGATTCTGGATTGGGAAACAGCTGTGGCCGTTCGCGCTCCCGACCCAGCTCGTCCTGGAGGCATCATGGGTTTCATCGATCGCCGGGCCATTCATCGGGGCAACTCCGCCTTGGTAAAGCCTGACCAGACGTCATCATAATCCGGCTGGCATCCGGGAAGGTTCAGCGCATGCGCGGTGGGATTGATGATGAAGCGGCTTTCGAACATGAACGCCATCGTCCCTTCGATCCTGTGCGGCTTCAGGTCCGCCGCGATGGCCTTTTCATAACTGGCCTTGTCGGGACCATGGCCGTTCATGCAATTGTGCAACGATGCGCCGCCGGGCAGGAAACCACCCTCCTTGGCATCATAAGCGCCGTGGATCAGCCCCATAAACTCGCTCATGATGTTCCGGTGGAACCAGGGTGGCCGGAACGTGTCCTCCGCTACCATCCAGCGCGGCGGGAAAATGACGAAATCGATATTGGCGGTTCCTGGCGTATCGCTCGGGCTGGTCAGCACGGTGAAGATCGAGGGATCGGGATGGTCGTAACTCACCGTGTTGACGCTGTTGAACCGGCGCAGATCATAGCGATAGGGCGCAAGATTGCCGTGCCAGGCGACCACGTCGAACGGCGAATGATCCAGCTGCGTCGTCCACAGGCGGCCGGCAAATTTCTGCACGATCTCGAACGGCGCGTCGATATCCTCGAACGCGGCGATAGGCGTCTCGAAATCGCGCGGATTGGCGAGGCCATTGGCGCCGATCGGCCCCAGATCGGGAAGGCGCAGCAAAGCCCCATGATTTTCGCAGACATAGCCGCTGGCCGAACCGTTCGGCAGGAAAACGCTGAACCGCACGCCGCGTGGGATGACCGCAATCTGCTGCGGCTCGATCCCGATTACGCCAAGTTCGGTCCTGATCTCCATCCTGCCGGATGCGGGCACGATCAGCATTTCGCCATCGCTGGAAAAGAGGGCGCGGCGGTCCATGTCGCGATTGGCGGAAAACAGGTGGATGCCGATGCCCGTGCCCGCGCGTACATCGCCATTGCCCGCGATGGTCACAAGGCTGTCGAGGAAATCATTCGGTCCGTCGGCGGGCTTGAGTGGGTCCCAGCGCAGCCGGTTCGGCGGGACCGGGTCGGCGAATGGTCCGGCGTTGAAATACGCGTTATTCTCATAGACCGAAAAAGGCCCATGGCTCGCCATGGGTCGCATCCGATAGAGCCAGCTGCGCCGATTTTCACTGCGTGGCGCGGTGAACGCGGTGCCCGAAAGCTGCTCGGCATAGAGGCCGAAGGGCGCTTTTTGCGGCGAGTTTCTGCCCAGCGGAAGCGCGCCCGCGATCACTTCGGTCGAAACATGATTGCCAAAGCCGTGATTGTACGCGCGCATCCATTACTCCAGTGAGTTCACGACTGGGACTGTCTGTCGCTACTCTACAGGGCCGTGGCCTAGTCCGAAGCGTACGCGCCATGCAACCGTAATTTGGCTATAGCAAATTCATTCGCCAATCTGCTTTGCGAATGAGGAGGCTACTCATGCTCAAGCCAGCAGTAGGTTTCAGACATCGCCGGCATAAGAAGGAGCGATTCAGAGTCTTGCTACACGATACATTCGACCCGACGGTTGCGTGCAGACGTCTGCGAGCGCATGTCGTCGGCTCCGCTTGATCTACTCAGGCCCCTATTCTGGTTTACCGACTTTACCCGTGCGGGACAAGAAAGAGGTTTCGGCAAGTGACGATCCGAAAAGAGCTCGAGCACAGAGGTTGCCAGTCTGTAATGGTCCAACAGTGTTGAATCTTAATCGGATTTGCTGGCATCAAGAACGAGCAAAAACCAGAGATGTCGTGCCTTTCCCCTTTAACGATTGGTCGGTCGCTCGGCGTACTGGCAACCTTTGAGATTCGGAGTTCGAAGCCTCCTCCACGCACCAGTAGACTTTGGCCGCTTCTCTCGAAAGCCGTCGTTCGAGGAGGGAGATCGGATCGGCACAAAAGTCCCAAGGCTCCAAGTTCGGCCCCTCGCCGAGACGAGGAGCCGAAGAGTTCAAATTTCGGTGTTCTCGGCAAGGGCGAGCGCATCTTCCACGTCGATCCCGAGATAGCGCACCGTATTTTCGATCTTGCTATGGCCGAGAAGGATCTGGACTGCTCGCAGATTGCCGGTCGCCCTGTAGATGATCGATGCCTTTGTTCGGCGAAGTGAGTGCGTGCCATATTCACTTCGCATCAGACCAACCCCTGTCACCCACTCATCGACAAGCCGGGCATACTGGCGGGTACTGAGATGCCCGGCATGGTCGACCCGGCTTGGAAAGACATATTCGTCGATTGTGCCGCCACGCCGCTCTAGCCAAGCAAGCAGGCTGGCGCGAGCGTCTGGGAGCAACTCGAACTGAACGGGACGGCCGGTTTTCTGCTGCATCACGATTGCCCGCGTTCGAATCTGACAGCCGCTGACAATGTCGCGAATTTTCATCTGCACGAGATCGCAGCCACGCAGTTTACTATCGATCGCGAGGTCAAACAGTGCGCGGTCACGCACGCGTCGGCGCTGATTGAGATAGAATCGAATCTCCCATATTTGCTTCGGTTTCAGGGCGCGTTTCGCACCGACGGTCCTGCCAGCATTCCACACTTGGCGCTTGGCGGCGGTGATTTCTGTTTCAGGCATCTCCATGATCGTTCTCCTTTGGCCACACTGGCCATCTGCAGAACGTTTGATGACGAGGATGCGGAGGAGCGGCTTTGGGGCTCATGCCGACCAAACCACGCCGTTCCGACGCGGGGACGGGGATGTCGGCTTATGCCAGAACCGGCCTTTTCGCTGGTCGGGCCGCGGACAGGTAGGAGATCCCCTCAAACGAGCTGGAAGCGAAGGTCAAGTACCGCCGGCGAGATCATCTGAGTGAAGTCCTTATTGCAGGTGAGCACGACATGGTTTAGGAATTCCCAAAATCAAACGCCTGCCAAGATAGTGTCAGTTAAACCCGGCAGGAAGCAGAGCCTCGACTTCTCCTATTGCGAACGATACATCCTGAGCGAGCAGGTATCCTTCGGCGACATTTATTTCCGCAAGCTTTTTGGCCCGATCCAGATAGGCTGCGCGCGAACCGTAACGGTTTTTAAGCTCCTCGACAGTGAAGGCTTTCCAGCCTGAGAAATTGCCACATGTCTGAGTTATGGAACGAACGCTGACCGGAGGAAGCGCGGGAGGAATAGCGGTGCCCAAAGGCAGCCGCGCTGCCAATAGGGGGAGACCGCCAGCAACCGCACCCTCGGCAGTCATGGCTGGAACCCAGAGTAGTGTGCCGTCCAAACGGGCTATACCTTGCAGATGGGGCTTTGCGGGCATGAGTCGGAACCGCGCGTCTGCTGGAAGCCTCACGTCTCCCGAATCGACTCCGATGCTATTCGCCAGCCCCAGCAGGAGCGGCCGAAGATAAAGGGAATCGCTTAGCGGGCTGAGCGGGACTGCAATGCCGCCATTGCACTTCATGGCTCCGAACACGAGCGCGCTGGAGGCCATTCCAGCGGGAGCGTGGGCAGCAGCGGAAGCGTAGCGATGCAGTCCCCGGACAGCAGGCGCGCGCGCGAAAATGCTTGCGCGAACGCGATAATAATCCGTGTAGGAACTTGTATCGACAACTATGGGGTCGCTCCCGGGGCGTGTGAGGAGCTTTGCGGGAGTAAGGGGTGCCCGATCCGGCGGCATGTAAGGAAACTGCTTTTTGCCGTTCGCGAAATGATTGATAGCAAGAACGACACCATTCCCATTACGCAGGAATGCGGCCTGATAGACGCCACGGCCGCTCGAAGGATCGGTGTTGAAGCCCTCCGCGATAAAGCTGTTTACGAACCACGCGCTCTGGCTAACACCGCCGAGAATGCGACGTTGGAAAACCGGTAGTGCACTCGGCCAAGCCTTGCGAAAGCTGCCGGCGAGCAAACGCCCGAAATCGCGCACGATCACCTCGCCGATACCTTGCGCTTCCCCTGGCACGCCCACCGAAATGCCTGTCTGCCACTGGATATTTGCGAGGGAGAGCCCCTTTTCGAACAAAAATTCTGTCTTTGATCCTCCTTGCGGATCACCCTGTGGCTGGCCGCCGCTACGCATCTGTAGCGAGAGAATGTCCGCCATGATAGCCGAGCCGCGATTCGTCGCTTCGACAAGGATGCCGTCCGCGCGAGCGGGATCGACCGGAATGGTCATCTCGAACGTCGTTTCATAAGGCACGCTTTGCCGCCCGGCTGCCACCGCCTGTAGGCCGGCGACCGCCTCGTCCGCCGCCACCACGCCGCGAATGGTTCCTTCAATGTGGCGGAAGGCACTGCTCGCGGTGCCCGCGGCTGGCTCATCTCTGGTGATCTCAACCGATCTGATCTCTGACGGGGTGGCCGAAGCAGCGTTCGAAGCCACGCAAGCCATCAAGGTCAGCGCGACGATATGGATAAGCGTCAAGATGTAGCTCCTTGCTGGCTCCGCGCCTGTGTTCAAGCGCTAAAGGTTCGATTGGTGCTACGCAACGGCGCCAAATTGAGAACGGGCATTCCGCTTTGGGATAAGCCGGACTTCCATTTGCGCGCAGATATATATGGTCGGGATGGGATGGGTGCTCCCTTCCGGCCGAACTGCCGCGCGCGTGTCCGCGCTCGCGCGACGATCGATGTCGGCGGTCGGCTCATCATCATCCCGCGGTGTCTCCCCCAAGGATGGCAGAGAGGATACCCTAAAGAGTCCAGTCTGGAAGTCCTGGCGACAAGGTTAGATGTGAGCTATCAGTAGGTTGTTCATCCGACCCTGACCGAAGAGACTGAGGTTGCGAAGCTTCAGGATCCGCGTCAAAATCCGCGACGAGGGGATCGTCCGCAATAACGCGGTGTACATCGCGCTCGGCATTCTGCCCGACGGCACGAAGGAGATCCTCGGCCTCTGGATCGAGCAGACCAGATCCTTGATCCACGGCCCCAGCTTGGGCGACGGTTGCGCAGCCCGCGCCGTGTATCTGAACTCCGTCGTCCCCTCTAAGGGACAGCTCCTGCTATTTCCTCTCCGGCTTGGTCGCCCCGTCCCAATGCTCTACGATCTTGCCGTTTTTCACGCGGAACAGATCGAACCAATAGCTAGCATAGGTCTTGGTCGGGTCGGCAGGCTCCGGTCGGTCGAGGCGCTGGACCAGCTGCACTAAATCGCCCTCTCCGATCACCGCCTCGAACTT
Organism: Sphingobium sp. FG11; assembly: GCF_057809915.1. NCBI lineage: Bacteria > Pseudomonadati > Pseudomonadota > Alphaproteobacteria > Sphingomonadales > Sphingobiaceae > Sphingobium > Sphingobium sp. FG11. The sequence goes on along the minus strand of NZ_JBMDKW010000024.1, from coordinate 27,409 downwards.
GGTCGTCTTCACCTGCTCAGGTGCCAGTGGCTTCGGCCAAAATTTGCTAAATGCCTCATGGAAGCCAGCCCGCCCGGTCGCCACTGTCGGATTGTGCTGAATATAGTCCTCGATAAGAAAGCTCTCGGCGCAGGCCAGATCGTGACGATCGAAACATTCGTTCCAGAACTTTACAACCAGGGCCTTGTTGGCAGCAACCTCGGCGGGCGTTTCGGCCGGCGCGCTTGCGACCGCAGTTCCCGTCAAAGCCACAATGGCCGCGATGGCGGTAACGAGTATTTTCATGGACGTTTCTCCCAAGGCTTTTGATGATATTTCGTTTAGCGATAATCCCACGGAAAGCACGCGGCACATCCAGTCGATCTTGCAAGAACGGCCTTTTGCAGAAGCGCAACGGCCCCGCGACCACTCTAGACCCGAAACATTGAGTTGCCGCTATCCCCTTCTGTCAACGTCGGCAAGGCGCTCAGCCTGCCCCAAGATTGCCGCGTAGCCTAAGTGTTCGCTGATTGTTCGCCCTTAGCGTTGTTTGGCGTACCAACCACGCTATGCCCTCCACCAGGCTGCGCCACCGCCGCACAGCCTCCGCGCGCTCAAGTCAGACCGTGAGGTGTTGACCACTGGTCGCCGAACCAACCGGCTCGCGCTGCCCCGACGCGGGAAACCGCTGCGGACTGGCTGGATGCTCGCCGAGACGGGGAGCCAGCTAGCATCAATTGACCGTAAGAAGGTGTCCATTCGTCGTAGGCGCGGCAACATAAAAACGCAGACTTAGCCGTTGTGGTTGAGGCCCAGTCCGGGCCTTCGAAGGCGATGCACCGTCCCGGCTCCATATCCGTGCGCCACTCTCCAACGCCTATCACCAGCCAGTAGCAAATGGTTCGGGTTTGTGCCTGGCGTAGCTGTCCCCCTAGTGCCGGGCCCGTGCCCCGCTTGCCACGTATTTCGTTTTCTCCACCGTAAAGAGTGCGTTTAGGAGCGCGGCGAGCCGCGGATCGGTTCCGTACCAATTGGGGTTCAACATTCTGTTGGGCGTATAGGAAACGCCCAGGCGACGCGCCGGATCGGCAAATGCCGTGCTGCCCCCGAAGCCGCAATGGCCAAAGGATGCGGGGTTTGATCCGAACCTCGTCTGATCGAGGCGAAATCCTGCCGCATATCGGCCCAGTTCGCCATGCACTTGGTTTACGCCGGCAATGCGCGCGCGGGTCGCTTGCTGCAGCACGGGCTTGCTGATCAGCGGGGCCACACCCGGCTGGTCGCTGCGAACGAGATGAGCATAGAGCTTGGCGAGATTGCGGGCGTTTGAGGTGCCGCCCCCGGCAGGGATCCCATGCTCACGATCTTTCCGCTGATTGGGCCCCCACGGAATGAAACCCGATGTGCTCGACGCCGCCGCAGCCGCCGCAGGATTTGGGGCGTCAAAACCCAGACTGTTAGGATCCATCGCCGATACCATCGTGGCGGCGCGATGCTCTTCCTCGGGCGGAAGACCCATGAAGGCATCGATCTTAAGCTTCGATGCTATCTCCTCGGCGAAGAAACGGCTGACTATCCGGCCATCGGTTCGCCGGACAAGCTCGTCTGCAAGCGTGCCAAAGGTCAATGAATGATAGCCAAAGACGCCCGGCCGGAAAAACGGCTCCTGTGCGGCGAGCCGCGCGGCAAGGGCCTTGTGCTCGTAAAAATCTTCGATCGTAGTGGGACCGCGGGCTCCTGTAAGCCCCGCCTGGTGAGACATGAGTTCCCCGACGGTCACCGCCGACTTGCCCTGTGCGGCGAATTCGGGCCAGTACGTCGCCACGGGCGCTTCGTAGTCGAGCTTTCCCCTGTCCACCAACATTGCGATGCACATCGAGGTGAGGCCCTTCGTCGTCGACATGAGCGTGTAGAGCGTATTTTCGGTGACCGGAACCGCCCCGACTTCGTCTGCGCTGCCGCCCCACAGGTCAACGAGGGGCGCGCCGTCCCGGTAAACAGCGAAATGGGCGCCAATCTCCTTGCCTGACGCGAAATTGTCCTCGAATGCGGCACGGACAGGCTCATATCCGGGGGCCACGGTTCCATGGACCGCGCTACGCGGGCTCGGGCTGCCGGCAACGCGCTTAGGCATCTCAGCGGCCATGGCCACACCGGCCAACTGAAGTCCGGCTGCGCCGACGATCATATCCCTGCGAGTCAGAAAACCCGGTCCCATATTCTTCTCCTTACGTCATACTTACGTTTATACTTATATGCTTATCGGTTCGGGGCGACCGAAAACAATCGGCTGTGGTGCCGCGTTAATTGCGGTTGAGGTCTTGGCAACTGATCGACGATGCCTTGTCAAGGGCGGGCAGGCTTGACTTGGGTCTGAAATGTAAAAATCGCAAAATCTACTATAATCAGATATTTATAGTAGTCCGAAAGGATTTCGACATTCGAGCGTTTGGCTTCAAGCGATATCGAATGTCAGAATCGGACCACCAGCTTGGTGAACCCATGCTGATTTATCCTGCCTTGCTTGGATCGCGCAAGAGCTGCGAGCACGTAGTTGCGTATCCGCGTAAATGGCCCAGGCATAGGGTATTTGGGTCTTCGCGAGTCTTGACATAAGGGCCTGATCGCAGGCGGAGGAAATATGTTCAGCGATGACGAGTTGAACGGCTGGTTTCGGCGAGAGGTGCTCAGCCTTGAACCCTCGCTGACGGCTTTTCTGCATCGACATTGTTCACAGACCGACGAGATCGCCGACCTGCGTCAGGAAGTGTATGAAAAGGTGCTGCGCGGCGCAGCCCAGGCTCTGCCGGACCGGGCAGCCGCTTATATTTTCGCGATAGCGCGTAATCTGCTCATCACCCGCGCCAAGCGGGCGCGCATTGTCCGCTTCGATTTCGTGGCCGATCTCGAAAGCTTGCCGGTGCATGTCGATTGGCTGACACCCGAGCGGCACGTGAGCGCCAGTCAGGAGCTTGCTCGCGCACGCGAGGGCCTGGAGCGGCTACCGACCCGTTGTGGCGAGGTTATGCGGCTACGCAGGGTTCAGGGTATGAAGATACGCGAGATCGCCGACCATCTCGGGATCGGTATCGATGCTGTGGAACAGCAGATCACGCGCGGCATCCGCCTGCTCGCCAACCACATGCTGGAAACTGAAGCTTCATCCGGTGCCGAATGCGCGGTCATCCCTGCCGGCAAACCTCGGGAGGGCCGGTGATGTCTGCCGAACTCGTCGAAATCCGGGCGGCCCGGTTCCTGATGCATCGTGACGACGACGACTGGTCACCTGCCGACCAGGCCGATCTGGATAGATGGCTAGCCGAATCCCCCACGCACAAGGCGGCTTATTGGCGGCTGGAGGAAGGATGGCGCCAGACGGATCGGCTGCGGGCGCTTTACGATCCTGTGGAGATGCGACAACCGGCGCAGCGCCGATGGCATTCTATCGCGTCCTTTGCGCTGGCGGCGTCGCTGGTGATCGCGGTTGTGGGATCTGCCATGTGGCCCCGGCGCGAGCCTGCACAGATCGTCAACCTCGAAACGCATATCGGCGAGCGGCGCACCGCCCGTCTTCCGGACGGAAGCACGATCGATCTCAATACCAATACCAAATTGCGGCTGGCCTTCGAAGGGGAGCGCCGCTCCGCCTGGGTGAGCGGGGGAGAAGCCTATTTCCAGATCGCGCATGATCCGGCCCGGCCCTTCGTCATTCATGCCGGAGGGCATGATGTGACGGTGCTGGGCACCAAATTCTCGGTGCGGCGCGAGCGGGACCTGTTGCGGGTCGCCGTCGTTCAGGGTGCGGTCCAGCTCAAGGGCGTCGGGCGCGGCGCGGCGCTGGGATCCACAGTGCTGCCGAGCGGATCGACAGCGGTCGCCAACAGCGTCGCGACCATCGTCAGGCGGGAGCCGCTGGACAAGCTCGATCAGGGGCTGCGCTGGCGCGACGGTGTGCTGGTGCTGGACGGCAAGACGCTCGGCCAGGCCGTGGCAGAGCTAAATCGCTACAACCGCATCCCCATCGTGGTGAAGGGCGACCAACTCGCGGCAATGCCAATCGGCGGGACTTTTCAACTCGGCAATCGCGAAGGTTTCGTCCGGCTCCTGGGCGAAGTCTATGGTGTGCGCATGTCGCGCGCTGCGGATGGAAAAATAATTCTTCAGCGCTGAGCAGGGGTTTTTCGCTCCCCGATAGTCCTACCCTCTGACGGCATATATAGCCGCGAAAGGGGAGAGGCATGAAAAACTGGAAGTACGCCACGGCTGTGGTCATCTGCGGGAGCCTCCTGGCCTACGCAGCACCCGCAATCGCACAAGATTACACCATTCCCAGAGGCGATCTCGAGCCGGCGCTCAAGCAGCTTGCACGAGAATCGGGACTGCAGATGGTCTATCGGCCAGACCAGTTCGCGGGCGCCGTCACTTCCGGAACCAGCGGCAGTTCTTCGCCAGAGGCTGCATTGGTCCAGCTGCTCAAGGGCACCGGCTTCGTGGCCCGCCGCGATGCTTCTGGGGCTCAGGCCATCATAAGGGAAGCACCAAAGGCTCGCCCTATCGCGTTTCAAGCGCAGCAGCCGGTTCAAAACGAGCCAACTGTACGTCCGACTGCGGCCGCACCCGCCGATACGGGTGCCGGCGACATCATAGTTACCGCGCGCAAGCGTGAGGAGACGCTGATCGACGTGCCCGTCGCGATCACTGCGGTGACCGGCGCGGAACTGCAAAAGCGCGGCATCAATTCGATGGACGGCCTTGCCCGCCTCGTGCCCCAGCTGATCGTTGGCGAAAGCGCCGGCGCCCAGGGCGGCAGCATCGTGATCCGGGGTATCAGCGGCTCGGACGGCAACCCCTTTGCCGACCAGGCCGTATCGTTCAACATCGATGGCGTGCAGGTGGCCCGCGGCAATATTCGCCGCATCGGGCAGATGGATATGCAGCAGGTCGAGGTTCTGAAAGGACCTCAGGCTCTGTTCTACGGCAAGAACAGCCCCGGCGGCGTCATTTCCATCCGCACGGGCGATCCGACGAAGACGTTAGAGGGCAGGGCGTCGGTCGGCTATGAGTTCAACGCCCATGAATGGCGCGGTGAAGGCTACATCGCCGGGCCGATCACCGAGGATCTGGGCTTTCGCATCGCGGCCTATGGATCGAAGATGCGCGGCTGGGTTGAGAACACAACACCGCGCGACCTGATCACCGCGCCCAAGCATCGCTATGCGCCAAGGTCCGAAGAATTTTCGGTCCGGGGAACATTGAAGTACGAACCGACGGACAATTTCGACGCCCGCCTGAAGGTTACTTATGGCGAAGTTCATGATGACGGGTTTACATCGAACCTCCAGCTGGTGGCATGCCCGGGCGGTGCACCACTGTTGCCCCAGATCGACAATTGCCGCGCCGATGACAAGGTTTCCACCGGCGCGCGAACCCCGAACTTCGCCCTGCGCCATCCGCCTTTCGGCAAAAACGATGGCCAGCAGCGAGGGGATAGCACGCAGACGCTGGTCAGCTACGAAATGAACTATCGCCCGAGCGACGAGCTGACACTGACCTCGGTGACCGGTCTGTATCAACTGAAACAGGACAGTTTCATCAACGTGAGCGCGACCTATGTGCCGGCAAACATGGTGGCATCTCATCAAACGTTGAAGTTTACGGAACTGTCGGAAGAACTTCGCCTCACCAGCAATTTCGATGGGCCTGTCAATTTCATGATCGGCAGTCACTTTCAGACGAGCAAGGCGTCGCAGGCTTTGAGAGCCTTTGCAAACGGAAGCAATTTCACGACGGTGCCGCCGCTGGTTCCATCGGTGCTCGCGAACAACCTGGCCGAGCAGAAAGGCCGCGCCTATTCGGCGTTCATGCAGATGCAGTGGGATATTACCGAGCAGTTCGAACTGTCAGCGGGCGGTCGTTATTCCTATGAACAGAAAAAGCTGCCGGTCGCCGAAACCGGAACTGCCGTTGATCCGACAACCGGGCTTGTCCTGCCCCGGGTGCCCATCCTCGCCCAGGGTTCCAAGAACAGCTGGAACGACTTTTCGCCCGAAGTCACGCTGTCATACCATCCCGACCGCAACCTGAACATCTACGGCTCCTACAAGCACGGGTTCATCTCCGGTGGCTATAACGGGGGGGCGGCCAACCCGGTCCTTCCCGTGGATTACGACCAGCAGACCGTCAAGGGCTTCGAAGCAGGCGCCAAGGCGTCCCTGCTTGGTGGCGACCTCCGCACCAGCCTGTCGCTCTATACCTATGAGGTAAAGGGCCTGCAGGTCACGATCAGCACGGGTACCGGCGTCCAGGAACTCAAGAATGTCGGCAAGGTGCGGAGCAAGGGCGGAGAATTCGACTTCTCCTACCGCACGCCGTTGGAGGGGCTGAGCCTGCGCGGCGCCATCGCCTATAACAAGGCGCGCTACCTCGACTATTTCGCGAGCTGTTATCGGGGCCAGAGCAAAGCGCTCGGATGCACGTTCGTGGCCGTTCCAGGGGGCCAGCCGGGGCAGGCGATACCCGCTGCTCCAGGCCAAAGCGGAACTTTGCAGGACCTGGCGGGCACCGAAGTGGTTCGCACACCGGAATGGACGGGCAATGTCGGCTTCGACTATGAGATGCCGGTCGGAGCCGGAATGAAACTGGGTCTGTCGACGAACATGACGTTCAGCGCCAGCTACTTGTCGGACCCGAGCTCCACTCCCTATGCACGGGTGCCAAATTACCAGCTGTTTGACGCGACCCTGCGCCTCGCACAGCAGGATGATCGCTGGGACATCGCGCTGATTGGCCGTAACTTGACGGATAAATATTATTGGGCCAGAGCCAGCGGCGTTATCTTGACTGGCACGAACCCAGGCAATGAAACCGGGCCTTCTGTACGTCCCGATTACCAGGCATCGGTGAGCCGTGGTCGGGAAATCATGCTGCGCGTGTCGACCAAGTTCTGATGGCGAGGAGCATCATGATGATGACAGCATCTAAATGGCTGATGGCCTGCGCCTGCGCGATTGTCGCAGGCGGGGCAGCATCACAGGCCCCGTCGAAAGCGGGGCCGACATCCTATCCCACTCTCAGCTATCCCACGACCAGCCGCGCCCCAGCTATACCGCCAAGCGAGGTCGGGCTCCAGACGATCGTCGCACAGCCCTGGTACAGCATGACGACCAGCATGGCGGCGTTCGGCGGGATGGATCAGAACCTCTTCATAGAGGGTCCCCTGTTCGATGCGCAGGGTAACCTCCTGTTCGTCGAGGTGCAGGGGGGACGGGTCATGCGGCTTTCCCCCAAGCAGGACCTGACGATGGTCCTGCCCAAGAATGAAGGCCATTCCTCCGGCCTGGCCTTCCTGAAGAACGGCCGTATCCTCGTGGCGGGCGGCGGGGGCCATATCGTCTCGATCCGGCCGGATGGTTCGGACAGGCAGGTCATCGTCGATGCCAGGGCGGGCTATAAGCCCAACGACCTTGCCATGGACAAGGAAGGCGGTTTCTACTTCACCGACTTCAAGGGCAACAATACCGACCGGACAGGCGGGGTCTATCATGTCGCTGCGGACATGAAGACGATCACCCCCATCATGACCGGCATGTCCGAACCCAACGGGATCGCGATCAGCCCGGACGGCAAGACATTGTGGGTCGGCGAGGTAGGGACCGGGTTCCTCCATCGCATCAATCTCGTCACACCGACGCAAATCGGACCCGTCGTCGCCACCACCATGCGCTACCATTTCACCGGTGCGACCGTGGATTCGCTGCGGACCGACAGCGACGGCAATGTCTATGCCGCGCTCGCCGGCGAAGGCCGGGTCATGGTGTTCAATCCCAAGGGCGTCCCGATCGGCCAGATACTGATCCCCGACCGGGAACGTGGCGAATTGCTGTTCACCACCAGCATGGCGATCAAGCCGGGCACCCGCGAGCTCTATATCCTGTCCAGCGATTATCCCGGACGCACGGCCAAGATCCATCGCGCCGGCGCCTTCGCCAAGGCCGCAGCCTCCCCCAGCCCCTGAGGGGCCGCAGCATGTGGTTATAACACCGCATCAGGGCACCATTGCCCCTCGCAGAGGGAGCGAAACGGAATCGGAGGTTGGCACACAGATTAATGTGGCTAGCCTGATGAACGAGGCGAAAGAGGTTCGATCCGGCGTTGTTCCTCCTCGACCTTCTTAGAGGATTTGAGAAATGAAAGCTGTAAGATGGACTTCCGGCGAGAAACCAGGCCTGGAACTACATGATGAACCCACGCCAGCACCGGGACCAGACGATGTACTGATCCGAGTCCATGCCGCCTCCTTAAATTACCGGGATCAGATCATTCTGGAAGGCAGATATGGGGGGCCCACCAAGGATAAGGGCATACCTCTCTCGGACGGAGCTGGCGAGGTCGTCGCGGTTGGAGGAAGCGTCACTCGGACGAAGGTAGGCGACCGTGTGACGGCCAGCTGTCATCCTCACTGGATCGCCGGGCCTCCGCGGCCGGAGAACTGGTTGGATAGCGTCGGCATCAGCAAGGACGGGATGTTGGCCGAATATATTTTGCTGCACGAGAATGCCATCGTTCATCTGCCTGCCGATATGTCGTTCATCGAGGCGGCGTGTCTCCCCTGCGCGGGGGTTACCGCCTGGACGGGCCTCAATCGTTCATCACCGCTCCAGCCGGGGCAGACGGTTTTGGTCCAGGGCACGGGCGGGGTCGCCTTGTTTGCTCTCCAGGTGGCGCGGATGTTTGGTGCCCGTGTCCTGGCGATCACGTCGACGGATGAAAAGGCAAGGAAACTTGAAGAACTCGGGGCGTACGCTGTCGTTAACTACAGCAAATTTCCGGATTGGGAACGCGAAATCCTTGCCCTCACCGACGGCAGAGGTGTCGATAAGGTGATAGACATTGCCGGGGAGCAGACAATTGTAAAGTCGGCGGCAGCGGCCAGAATTGGCGGCGACATCGCGGTGGTAGGCTTTACGAGCGGGATTGGTGGCGGACTACCGCCTATCAACATCCTGGGGCGGTCGCTCAACATAGGCGGCACGGCCATTGGCCCCCGGGCAGACTTTGAAGCCCTGGTCGCAGCAATGGCCCAGCACAAGGTCACGCCGGTCATCGACAGTGTGTTCCGCTTCGCCCAGTATAGAGATGCATATCGCCGTCTCGAGAGTGGCAGCCATGTCGGGAAAATCGTCATCGAAGTGAGCAAATAGATCGAATCTCGCCAGACTCCGCCACGCTTCCGAAGGGGGTGTCGGAACGGTGAGGTAATGGTGGATGATCGAGATTTGATATGTATCGATCGACCGCTGTAAATCAAGTCAACCTAGGATAGAGCAATGCGCTTCCACGTCGGAGAAACGATGACGGCAGTGCAGAATTATCTGCCTCTCGCCAAAGCTGCGGAATCGTTTGGATATCACGGCTTCGCAGTGTCCGACAGCGTTATTTATCCGCGAGATAGCTGGACAAGTTATGATTATGGGGGGGATGGTTCTCGTAAGTTCATTGAGAAAAAGCCGGTTGTCGAAAGCTTCGTGCTCGCGTCGGCAATTGGTGTCACCACATCCCTAGAAATCACGACGAGTGTGGTGAAGCTTCCTATCCGTCATCCTGTATATGCTGCAAAACTGGCCAGCTCGGTAGCAGCAATGGCACGTGGTCGATTTAACTTTGGTGTAGGCCTGAGTCCCTGGCCGGAAGACTATATCGCACTCGGGGTTTCTTACGATGGCCGCGGCAGTCGGCTGGACGAATGCATAGAAATAGTTCGAGGGCTGACCGGAGGCGGCTACTTCGAATATCACGGAAAATATTACGACTTCCCGCCGATCAAGATCAATCCGGTTCCAAACCGCCCTTTGCCGATCATCGTTGGCGGGCATTCCGATGCGGCCTTGAAGCGCGCTGCGCGAAACGATGGTTGGAGCTGCGCGGGAGCGTCCTTCATGGACCTCGTCGCAATGATAAAGAAGTTGAGTTCTTTCCGCGGAGACTACGAACGAGTCAGCGATTTTCGCATATTCGAGTCCGATATGGGTAAGGTCAATTATGATGATGTCAGGCGCAAGGAGGACGCAGGCGTGACAGATCTGATTGTATATTTCCGTAACATCTACGGCATAGAGGAAGATCACGAGCCGGTTTCTGAGAAGATCGATCGCTTCAAAAGATTCGCCGATGAAGTCATAGCAAGAACCTAGAAACGCGTTTGGCCTTTATACGCTTTTTCCACTGGCCGATCGTAGACGACACTCGTGATGCCGGTCGCCGATTTCGCATCACGTTATCGTTGGGCGCGGAAGTTAGTCGATCTGCTGAGATCCAATATGGGCATGTAGATTACGCAGTTATCTCGTGTCCATTACCCTCAACGATTGCTCTGTCGCTTGGCGTACTGCAAGCCCTTGAGGTTCAGAGTCCAAAGCCTCTTCTACGCACCGGCAGATTTCGGCCGCTTGTGTCGAAAGCCGTCATTCCAGGAAGCCGATCGGAATGGCACGAAAGTCCCAAGGGCGGTCCAAGCGGGTAGCAAGAACGGCCGACACCTTACCGGGTGGAAAAGGTGTCGGCCGTTAAAAAGCAAGCTTGGTGAGGTCGTTTGCAGGAGCCCGGTGGAATACCCTGTCCTTCGTCGCGCTCGCGCCTAGGTCGCGTTGAGCGTCATGTTGTTCGTCATCTGCTCGGTTCCGTTATCGACCGCACGACACAAGTAAGCGTGGGAATAACATTGCACGCGGGTAGGTCACGGGAGGCATCACAGAGGTATTTAATGGCACCAGACGGTGCCTGACGAGATGTCGCAAGTTCTGAGACTTTAGGGCCAGCCCGCAGACACTGACGTCGGCCAAGCGGGTGGAGCCCCGCATGACGCCTACGAAACTCCTCATCGGCCAGATCCTCGTGGTGCTCGCGATCATCCTCGCGAGCATCTGGACGGCGACCCAGTGGGCGGCTGCGCAACTCGCCTATCAGCCCGAACTCGGTGCGCCCTGGTTCATCGCATTTGGGCATCCCGTCTACCACCCCTGGTCGATCTTCCCGTGGTGGTTCTCGTTCGATGCGTACGCGCCGCTGATCTTCGACGAAGCTGGCGCAATCGCGGCGGCCGGCGGGTTTATCGGTTGCGGCGCCGCGATCTTCGGTTCGGTGTGGCGCGCACGCCAGTCCAACAATCTCACGACGTACGGCTCGGCGCGATGGGCGACCCACAAGGACATCAAAGCCACGAATCTTTTTGACGAGCGCGGTGTCCCGCTCGGCCGGATCGGTGGCCATGACCTGCGCCACGACGGCCCCGAACACGTCATGGCGTTCGCTCCGACGCGCAGCGGCAAGGGCGTGGGTCTCGTTGTTCCGACGCTGCTCAGCTGGACCGGCTCGACCGTCGTTCACGACATCAAGGGCGAGAACTGGCAGCTGACCGCCGGCTGGCGCGCGCGCTTCTCGCACTGCCTGCTGTTCAACCCGACGGATGCCCGCTCGGCGCGCTACAATCCTCTGCTGGAAGTGCGCCGAGGCGTGAACGAAGTCCGCGACGTTCAGAACATCGCCGATATTTTGGTCGATCCCGAGGGGGCGCTGGAGCGTCGAAACCACTGGGAGAAGACGAGCCACTCGCTGCTGGTCGGCGCGATCCTCCACGTTCTCTATGCCGAGGAAGACAAGACGCTGGCACGGGTCGCGACTTTTCTGTCCGACCCTCAGCGCAGCTTCGCCGCGACCCTGCGCCGGATGATGGCGACCAATCACCTCGGCAGCGCAGATGCTCCGCTGGTGCATCCGGTGGTCGCTTCCGCGGCCCGCGAACTGCTCAACAAGAGCGAGAACGAGCGCTCGGGCGTGCTGTCGACGGCGATGTCATTCCTGGGTCTGTACCGCGATCCGACCGTGGCTGCGGTCACCTCTACCTCCGACTGGCGCATCGCCGACCTGGTGGAGGCCGCGCATCCAATCTCTCTTTATCTCGTCGTGCCGCCATCAGACATAAGCCGCACCAAGCCGCTGGTCCGACTTATCCTCAACCAGATCGGCCGACGGCTGACCGAGGAACTTCACGGCACGGGCAAGGACGGCGAAGCCGCGCACGGCCGTCACCGCTTGCTGATGATGCTCGACGAGTTCCCGGCACTGGGACGGCTCGACTTCTTCGAGACGAGCCTCGCCTTCCTCGCCGGCTATGGCGTGCGTGCCTTCCTCATCGCGCAGAGCCTCAACCAGATCGAGAAGGCCTACGGCGAGCACAACGCCATCCTCGACAATTGCCACGTGCGCATTGCGTTTGCTACCAATGACGAGCGCACCGCCAAGCGGATTTCAGACGCGCTTGGTACCGCGACCGAGCAGCGCGCCATGCGCAACTATGCCGGTCACCGGCTCGCGCCGTGGCTCGCCCATGTCATGGTCAGCCGGCAGGAGACCGCGCGTGCTCTGCTGACGCCGGGCGAAGTGATGCAACTCGCACCGACCGACGAGCTTGTGCTCATCTCGGGTCATCCCCCGATCCGCGCGAAGAAGCTGCGCTACTATGAGGACCGCCGGTTTACGGCGCGCGTCCTGCCCGCGCCGTCGCTCGACACCGACGGATACAGCGACCTTCCCGCCGCACGGCCCGACGACTGGGCCGGACAGGTGCGCGGCGCCGACATGCGCCTCGCCGCCGGCAATGCTACCGAGGAAGGCGACGATGCCGGCGGCCTCGAACAGGCCCGCCACCCCGCGCACGAAATCGAACCGGCTGTCGTTGTAGAGCCGGACGTCGCCGACCCGCTCGGTCTCGGCGAGGACGATGGCGACCAGGCCGCCGAGCGCCGAGCGATGGACCGGGTGCAGGCGCTCTGCACCGCGCGCACCGTCTATGGTCTCGACACTGCCTCCGGTCGTCCCGACGATTTGCAGCTGGGGTTCTGACCATGGATAAGGTCCGCCACCAGCTGTTCCTGCCCAAGCCGCTCTCCGATCGGCTGGAAGCACTCGCCGCCAAGCCCGGCGCCAGCAAGTCCGCGATCCTCGTCGATGCGGTCACCGCATGGCTCAATCGCCGCGGGGCCTCCGAACTGGAGGATCGGTTCGCGATCCGGCTCGACCGACTGACCCAGGCGATTGGCCGGGTCGATCGCGACGCCTATGTCATCCTCGAGACGCTGGCGCTGTTCATCCGGTTCGAACTCGCGATCCAGACGCCGCTCGCAGAGAACGACCAGGCCGGCCGTGCGCTTGGCGCCAAACGGTTCGAAGCCTTTGTCACCCAAGTCGGTCGGCAAGTCTCGACCGGGCGCCGCACGCTCGGCGCGTCGGGGGACAGCGAATGAGCGCCACGAGCCGCCCATCCGATCTGGCCGCCGATCGCCGCCGCCGCATGCTGATCACAGCCCTCGGCGCCGACATCGCATCCGCTATGCGCGATCCACTGGTCATCGAGATCATGGTCAATCCCGACGGCGCGCTGCGGCTCGACCGCCTCGGTGAAGGGCGCGCCGATACCGAGGTGCGGATCGCGCCCGAACAAGTCGAGCGGATCATCCGGTTGGTGGCGAGCCACGCCCGTGCCGAAGTCCATGCCGAGCATCCGATCATCTCGGCCGAGCTGCCGCCGCATATCGAGGGCCGGGCCGGTGAACGGTTCGAAGGTATCCTTCCGCCGGTGTCTTTCGCGCCCTGCTTCTCGATCCGTAAGCCAGCCCAGAAGCTTCATACGCTCGACGACTATATTGCCGATGGGCTGATGTCGGAGGTCCAGGCCGACGCCCTGCGCGCCGCAGTCACCCAGCGCTACAACATCCTCGTCGCCGGCGGCACCAGCTCGGGCAAGACCACGCTCGCCAATGCGCTTCTCGCCGAGATGGCGTGGGTCGATGCCCGCGTCATCCTGATCGAGGATACGCGCGAGCTGCAATGCCCGCTGCCCGACACGGTCGCACTCCGCACACGGCCGCCGCATGTGTCGATGACCGAGTTGGTCCGCTCGACGATGCGCCTGCGCCCCGATCGCATCGTGGTTGGCGAGGTCCGCGGTCCCGAGGCGTTGGACATGCTGAAAGCCTGGAACACCGGCCATCCCGGCGGAATCGCCACCGTTCACGCCAACAGCGCGACCGCCGCGCTCTACCGCATCGAACAGCTTGTGCAGGAGGCGGTCGTCACCGTGCCGCGCCAGTTGATCGCGGAAGCTATCGACATCGTCGTGTTCATTTCCGGGCGCGGCGTCGACCGCCGCGTCTCGACCATCGCGCGCGTCGCCGGGCTCGATCCCGACACAGGCACCTACGCGCTCGCCGACTTTCCCACCGCCAGACCCAAGGAGATCTGATCCATGACCCGTGCCCAACTGACTCGCCTTTCCGGCAATCGCTTGTCGCTGGTCGGCGCAGCGATAGGCCTCGCGATTACCTTTGCCACCCAGCTCCAGGCTGCCGGCTCCGGCATGCCGTGGGAAGAGCCGCTCCAGCAAGTGCTGGAATCGGTGCAGGGACCGGTTGCCAAGATCGTCGCGGTGATCATCATAATCGTTACCGGCCTGACCCTCGCCTTCGGTGAAAGCGCAGGTGGGTTCCGACGCCTGATCCAGATCGTGTTCGGCCTGAGCATCGCATTTGCTGCGTCCTCCTTCTTCTTGTCCTTCTTCAGCTTCGGCGGCGGGGCGCTGATCTCGTGATCGCCCAAACTGCCTTTGCCAGCCAGCACATCGACGGCTTCGAAGTGCCGATCCATGGTTCGCTGGGATCGCCGCTGCTGCTCGGCGGCGCGCCGCGCGGTCTCGCGATCGTCAACGGGACGTTGGCGGCCGCTGTCGGCCTGGGTCTCCAGCAATGGTTGGCCGGGGCACTGCTCTGGGCGGTCGGTCACAGCATCGCCGTGATGGCCGCTCGCCGCGACCCGAGCTTCGCGCCGGTCCTGCTTCGCCACATCCGCCAGAAGGGGTATTTCGCATGCTGAGGCGCTCGTCATGATGTTTATGGGCGAATATCGCGACCGCGCCGAGCGGCTCGCCGACCATCTTCCCTGGGCGGCACTGGTCGCCCCGGGCGTGGTGCTCAACAAGGACGGCAGCTTCCTGCGGGTGCTGGCGTTCCGTGGTCCCGATCTCGAATCCGCGACCGAAGCCGAACTGGTCGCGGCCTGCGCGCGGGCGAACAATGCGCTGAAGCGCTTCGGCAGCGGCTGGGTCTTGTTCTTCGATGCCGAGCGGCGCGAGGCGCTGGCCTATGCCGACAGCGCGTTTCCCGATGCGGCGAGCTGGCTGGTCGATGGTGAGCGGCAAGCGGCGTTCGAGGCCGAAGGCACGCATTTCGAGAGCCGCTATCACCTGACGCTGACCTGGCTGCCGTCGGCCGATGCGACCGATCGGGCCGGGCGCTCGCTGGTCGAGCGGCCCGATGGTGACAAGGAGCGCGACTGGCGCGGCGCGCTGGAGAGCTTCGTCGCCGAGACCGATCGCGTGCTCGACCTGCTCGCCGGCTTCATGCCCGAGGTTCGGCCACTCGACGACGGCGCAACGCTGACGTTTCTTCACGGCACCATCTCCGACCGGCGACATACCGTCGCTGCGCCGGAAACGCCGATGTATCTCGACGCGGTGCTGGCCGATACGCCGCTGGTCGGCGGGCTCGAGCCGCGGCTCGGCGATCTCCACATCCGCACGCTCACCATCCTCGGCTTCCCGAGCCTCAGCCGGCCGGGCATCCTCGATGCGCTCAACCACCAGGACTTCGGCTATCGCTGGGTCACCCGTTTCATTGCGCTCGACAAGACCCTGGCAACGAAAACGCTCACGTCGCTGCGGCGCCAGTGGTTCAACAAGCGCAAGTCGGTCACCGCGCTGCTGCGTGAAGTGCTCTACAACCAGCCGACGCAGTTGCTCGACAGCGACGCCGACAACAAGGTCGTCGATGCCGATCTCGCGCTGCAGGCGCTCGGCGGCGACCATGTCGCGTTCGGCTACCTGACCACGACGATCACGGTCACCGACCGCAGTCGGGCAGCGGTCGAGGACAAGGTCCGCTCGGTCGAGCGGATCGTCAACGGCCTGGGCTTCACGTGCGTGCGCGAAGGCGTGAACGCGGTCGAGGCATGGCTCTCGTCCCTGCCGGGCCATGTCTACGCCAATGTCCGGCAGCCGCTGGTCCATACCCTCAACCTCGCGCATCTGATGCCGCTGTCATCGGTGTGGGCCGGGCTGATCCGGAACGCGCATCTCGACGGACCGCCGTTGCTGGTCGCCAAGACCGCCGGCTCGACGCCGTTCCGGCTGTCCACCCATGTCGGCGATGTCGGGCATATGATGGTGGTCGGGCCGACCGGAGCTGGCAAATCAGTGCTGCTGAGCCTGATCGCGCTTCAGTTCCGCCGCTACGCCGACGCGCAGGTCTATATTTTTGACAAGGGCAATTCCGCGCGCGCCGCAGTGCTAGCGATGGGCGGCGCGCATCATGCGCTTGGCTCCGCTGAAGCAGACGGCGAAGCGCTCGCCTTCCAGCCACTAGCAGGCATCGATGACGCGGATGAGCGTAGCTGGGCCGCCGAATGGATCGCGGCGCTGCTCGCTGCTGAGAATGTGCTTGTCACGCCGGAAGTGAAGGACGCGATCTGGACCGCGCTCGGCAGCCTCGCCTCGGCGCCACGCGAGGAGCGGACCATGACCGGCCTCGCGCTGCTGCTCCAGTCGAATGCACTGCGGATCGCGCTCCAGCCCTACACGCTCGAAGGGCCGCACGGCCGCTTGCTCGACGCGGCCGAACAACAACTCGCACTCGCCGACGTCCAGTGTTTCGAGACCGAGGCGCTGATGGGCCAGGCCGGCGCGGTGGCGCCCGTGCTGACCTACCTGTTCCACCGACTGGAAGAGCGGTTCGACGGGCGGCCGACCTTGCTGATTCTCGACGAAGCCTGGATCTTCCTCGACCATCCGCTGTTCGCCGCCCGAATTCGCGAATGGCTGAAAGTGCTGCGTAAGAAGAATGTCGCTGTGCTGTTCGCGACCCAGAGCCTCGCCGACATCGCCGGATCGGCGATCGCGCCGGCCATCATCGAAAGCTGCCCACAGCGGATATTGCTGCCCAACGATCGCGCGATCGAGCCGCAGGGCCACGACATCTATGCGCGCTTCGGGCTCAACGACCGCCAGATTGAGCTGATCGCCCGAGCTACGCCCAAGCGCCATTATTATCTTCAGTCCGCGCGCGGCAACCGGCTGTTCGAACTTGGCCTTGGCCCGATCGCGCTGGCGCTTTGCGGCTCGTCCGACCCTGCCGCGCAGGCGCGGATCGACGCCATTCTCGCCGAGCACGGCCGCAGCGGCTTTGCCGCAGGCTTCCTGCGCGATGCCGGGCTCGACTGGGCGGCCGATCTCGCCGCCGACTTTCCGGTCCCCGACCGACCCGATTCCCAAGCCCCCCAAGAAGGAGAAGAGTAATGCGTACCCCCACTCGAAAGCACATCATCGCGTTGGCCCTCTGCCTCGGGACCGTTGGTTCGCTCGGGATGGGCTTGGTGATGTCGGCCACACCGGCATACGCCCAATTCGGCGGCGTCGTGTTCGATCCCAGCAATTACGCGCAGAACATCCTGACCGCCGCGCGCACGCTGCAGACCGTCAACCAGCAGATCCAGCAGCTCCAGAACGAGGCGCAGATGCTAGTCAACATGGGCAAGAACCTGACCCGCATCGACTTTCCGCAGCTCGATGCCCTCAAGCAGAAGCTCGCCGAGATCGACCGGCTTATGGGCCGGGCACAGGCGATCGACTTCCGGGTCGACCAGCTCGACGACAAGTTCCAGTCGCTCTACCGCCAAGACTTCTCGTCGGCGCTGCGCACCGATGCCCGCGTTCGCGATGCCCGGTCCCGGCTTGACGCCAGCATGGGCGCCTTCCGCCAGACGATGACGGTGCAGGCGCAGGTCGTCGAGAACATCCAGTCGGACACCGAGGCGCTCGCCGACATCGTCGCGCGCAGCCAGGGTGCCGAAGGATCATTGCAGGTCAGCCAAGCGACCAACCAACTGCTCGCGCTCACGGCCAAGCAGCAGTTCCAGCTCCAGCACATGATGGCGGCGCAGTTCCGCAGCGAAGCGGTCGAACAGGCGCGCCGCGCCACCCAGGCCGTCGAAGCCCGGGCGGCAACCAAGAAGTTCCTCGGATCCGGATCGGCCTACACGCCCCGATAGCCCCCAAGGGCCGATAGGCCCGACCCGGACCCCGGATCTGCCCGACAGGCTCGATCCGGACCTACGATCGGCGGCGTTCCCTCCCGCCCCGGTCGCCGTCGCGGGGCGCGGTCCAGCTCCCCAGCCGCGTCCCGCGACATCTTTCCAATCGCCAGCAGGAAGGCAGCCACTTGAACGACCTCAATGTCATCGACCGCTTCCTGCAGGCGTTCATCACCTACATCGACAGCGGTTTCGGGCTGCTCGGTCCCGATGTCGGATTCCTGACCGCGACGCTGATCGGCATCGACATCACGCTCGCCGGGCTGTTCTGGGCAATGGGCGGCGAGGACAATGTCATTGGCCGCTTCCTCCGCAAGATCCTCTACATCGGCGCGTTCGCGTTCATCCTGAACAGCTTTTCGACGCTCGCCGACATTATCTTCCGCTCGTTCGCGCAGGCCGGCCTGACCGCCGGTGGTGGCACCTTGTCGGCCGACGACCTGCTCAAGCCCGGGCGCCTCGCCGGGACCGGCTTCTCTGCGGCCTGGCCGCTGCTCGAGCAGGCGAGCGAGATGGTCGGCTTCACGACCTTCTTCGACAATTTTCTGACGATCATGGTGCTGCTGTTCGCCTGGGCGCTGGTGATCGTCGCCTTCTTCATCCTCGCCGTGCAGATGTTCGTCTGCATCCTCGAATTCAAGCTGACCAGCCTCGCCGGCTTCATCCTCGTGCCGTTCGCGCTGTGGAACCGGACGAGCTTCCTCGCCGAGCGCGTGCTCGGCAATGTCGTGAGCTCGGGCATCAAGGTGATGGTGCTCGCCGTCATCGTCGGCATCGGTTCGAACTTCTTCACCGAGTTCACCGAAGCGCTCCAGGGCCAGGACCCCGACATCGGACAGGCCATGAGCCTCGTGCTTGCCAGCCTGTCGCTGTTCGGCCTCGGCATCTTCGGCCCGTCGATCGCCTCGGGTCTGGTCGCCGGCGCGCCGCAACTCGGTGCCGGCGCGGCGCTAGGCACGGCAGTTGGCGCGGCTGGCGTGACCATGCTCGCCGGTGGCGCTGCCGCTGGCGGCGCAAGGGCACTTGGCGGTGCGGCGCTCGGCGCGGTACGATCGGGCACCGCGATGGGGTCGGCCGCTTCGACCGCCTACCAACTCGGCCGCGAGACTGCCGCCACGCCATCGTTCGGCACCGGCCTTGGCGGCGTCGCGCGTGCCGCCGGCAATGCCGCCAGATCGCGCGCGAGCAGTGCGCTCGGTCTGGGCGGGGCCGCTGCCGACGGACGCCAGGCGGCATGGAACGCGCTCAACCAGAACTCGACCCAGAATTCTTCGGCGCCGTCTCAGGGTGGACCGGGCGGTGGCGGGGAGACGGGCACGCCCGCCTGGGCACGTGCGATGCGCGACCAGCAGACCAACCGGCATCGGCGCCAACTTGCCATCCACAGCATTAGCCAAGGCGATCGCGGCGGCGCCTCCGCCACCCCCGATATCAAGGAAAGGAACGACTGAGCCATGTTCTTCAAGCGAAGTGCGCAGCGCTACGGGCGCACACCACCCCCGGAGACGCCGTACCAGCGTGCGGGCCAGCTCTGGGACGACCGGATCGGCTCGGCGCGGGTGCAGGCGCGCAACTGGCGGCTGATGGCGTTCGGCTGCCTCGCCCTGACCGCGGGCACCTCCGTCGGCCTTGCCTGGCAGTCGCTGCAAAGCCGCGTCACGCCCTATGTTGTCGAGGTTGATCGGCTCGGTGAGGCGCGGTCGGTTCAGGCCGCCGATGTCGCTTACCGGCCGACCGATCCGCAGGTTGCGTGGCACCTGTCGCACTTCATCGCCAATGTCCGCTCGGTGTCGCTCGATCCGGTGCTGATGCGGCGCGACTGGCTAGAGGCCTATGATTTCGCCACCAAGCGCGGCGCACAATTCCTCGGCGAATATGCCCGGTCGGCCGCGCCATTCTCCAATGTCGGCGAGCGCACCGTCTCGGTGCAGGTCACCAGCGTCGTGCGGGCATCGGACAAGTCGTTCCAGGTGAAGTGGACCGAGACCGCCTTTGAGCGCGGCTCACAATCCGGCATCAGTCGTTGGACAGCGATCCTGACCACCGTGACCCGCCCGCCGTCCTCCGCCGATGTGCTGCGCAAGAACCCGCTCGGCATCTATGTCGATGCGGTCGACTGGAGCCGCGAGCTCGACACTGCGCCAGCGCAGACTGTTTCTCCGCCGCCTAGCGCGCGGGCCACTGCGAACCCGTCGGGCAATCTGCCGCTCGGATCGCCGCTCAATCCCACCCTCGGCGCCCAGCCGTCCAACATTCAGGAGACCAACCCATGAAACTGGCCTTGTTGCCGACGATCATCGGCATGATCGTAGCATCCCCCACACTCGCGCAAACCCGCGATCAATCTCAGCCGCTCAGGACCATCCAGTCGGCAACGCGGAGCGCAACGATCCAACCGGCCGCGGCCAGTTTCTTCAGCGGCGCGCAAGTCTATCCCTATAGTGAGGGCACGATCTTCCAGGTCTATGCGGCACCAGGGCTGGTCACCGACATCACGCTCCAACCTAGTGAAGGCCTCATCGCTGTCGCGAGCGGCGATACCGCACGTTGGGTGATCGGCGACACGACCAGCGGTTCGGGCGAAGGCAAGCAGACCCATGTGCTGGTGAAGCCCTTCTCGGCGGGCCTCACCACCAACCTCGTCATCACCACCGATCGCCGCGCCTATCATGTTCGACTGGTAAGCACTGCGACCACCGCCCTGTCGTCGATGCGCTGGACATACCCGCAGGATGAGTTGCTGTCGCTACGCCGCAAGACCGAAGCCGTACAGGCCGCTACGCCCGTCGCCAGCGGGCTTGCCATCGAAAATCTTCACTTCAACTATGTCATCACCGGCGACAAGCCGGCCTGGCGGCCGCTTCGCGCGTTCGATGATGGTGCCAAGACCTATGTCGAGTTCCCGGCGTCGCTCGCCAACGGCGATGCGCCTCCGTTGTTCGTTGTCGCGGCCGACGGCAAGGCGGAACTAGTCAACTACCGGGTGCGCGACCGCTACTATGTCGTCGATCGCCTCTTCGATGCCGCCGAATTGCGACTGGGACTGAAGAAGCAGCAAGTCGTGCGCATCGATCGGCTCTCACCTCGTTCCAAGCGGAGGGGCGCATGACGGACGTTGCCGCCAACGAAATCCCGGAAGCTTCACCGCCGAAGGTCGACCCCGAGACATTGAGCATCCGGTCTCGACCGGCACGCGCCATCCGCTTCAGGCGCGGCGCGATCATCGGCGTGACGGCCATTGGCTCGGCGAGCCTGATGGGCATCGCTTGGATGGCGCTCAAGCCGCAGGTGTTCAGGCAGGTCGCCCAAGAAAGCGAACTGTCGCAGCCAATGTCGAAACCGGCGTCGGATGCACTCTCGGGACTTCCGAGCAGCTACGGTGATGCGCCGAAGCTCGGACCGCCCTTGCCCGGCGATCTTGGTCGTCCGATCCTGCGGGCGCAGGAACGCGCGGAGAGCGTGGCTGCTCCCTCCCGGATTGATACCGGCGAGGCGACAAGGCAACAGCGCCTGGCTGAACTCAAGGCGGCGCGCGAGTCCGGGCTCATGACACAGATTGCAACGAGCCGCGGCACGGCGACGTTGCCGTCGGACGGCGCACCCACAGCAGCGGGCACCCGTGCGTCAGCTTCGCCAGCGACCGGCACGCGCAAGGAGCAATTCACTTACGAAAGCGACGCGAAAGGCGATCATAACGCCGGCGGCCTGATCGCACCGGACTCGCCGAATATCCTGCTTGCCGGGAGCGTCATCACGGCCAGCCTCGTCACCGGGCTGAATTCGGACCTTCCTGGAATGGTAGTCGCGCAGGTGACCCAGAACGCGTTCGATACGGTTACGGGTAACATCCTGCTCGTGCCGCAAGGTGCCCGGCTCATCGGCAAATATGATAGCGTCGTTGCGTTCGGGCAACGGCGCGCGATCGTCATCTGGCAGCGACTGATCCTGCCCGACGGCAGTTCGGTTTGGCTCGACAACATGCCCGCTACCGATGCCGCTGGATATGCCGGCCTGTCCGACAAAGTCGACTTTCATACCTGGACACTGCTCAAGGGTGTCGGCATTGCCACGATGCTCGGGGTCGGGTCGGAACTATCGATCTCGAGCGAAAGCGACTTGGTGCAGGCGATCCGAGAGTCCGCCCAATCGAATACGGCGCGAGCCGGCGACCAGATCACGCAGCGAAATCTCGACATACAGCCCACGATTACGATCCGCCCTGGCACGCCAATCCGGCTGCTCGTCACCCGCGACCTCACCCTCGCGCCCTGGAGAGAATTAGGAGGATACAGGATATGGTAGATTTGAAACTGGCCAAGTTGCCTGACAGGACGCCGGTGAAGCTTGCCATCACCATAACGCCGGACCTGCAGAACGCGCTGCGAGACTACGCGGCTGTCTACGCCAAGACCTATGGTTCAGAGGAGCCGATCGCAGAGCTGATCCCTGCGATGCTGGCCGCATTCCTGGACAGCGATCGCAACTTCGTCAGGACGCGCGAGGCCTTTCACCGGGGCCAGTCATGAGCCATTCTTCGAACGAATCCATGGAGCCGATTACGGTCCGCGTGGCTGCCGCCGTCCGGATCACAGGGCTGAGCCGGTCGCGAATCTACGAATTGATCAAGGCCGGCGACATTGAAATCGTGAAAGTCGGAAGGGCGACGCTGGTCCGATATGACAGCCTCAAACGACTGGTCGCACGATAGCCTATCGGCATACGAACAGAACAATTTTTCTCTGGCAGCCTCATGACCATGGAGCAGGATCTTTCAGTTTTACCGTTCAACTGTCTCGAATTTACTGGCAGGTGAATGTCGTATTCGAAGCATCAATGTTGGGATAACTACCGTTCCTGCACCGTCGCCTCACGACCCGATTGCGCCATTCGTTTCTGGCGGCGCGATGTAGCAATCTAACAAAAGCAGTCATTCGGGTTTTTTCATGACACCACCCGGATTTCAGATCGCCAGCGCTCACCGCTCAAATCTATTCCACGGGGATCAGCAGGACGCAGACATCGTCCTTGGGCGACATGATTGTTGTTCGAATCTTCGCGCGGGTCACGCTGACGCGGAAATTCTGGCGCACCTGCGTCATCGGGCCGGCGTTCACATTGCCGCCGACGATCCGATCTGGGTTGCCCACGATCTCGCCTTTAACCCGCTTCGGCCAGCCTTCAAAGATGATGACTTCGTCGAACTGCTTACCTTTTGCCTTGTGCATGTTCATCACGACAACACCTGACTCAGGCTTGTGCGCCGTCGCGAAATGCTCCTGAACGAATGACTGACGCGTGATGGCAAGGGCGTTCTTGTAGCCCCCGGTGTCGCGCCAATCCTGCGAGAGGCTCTGACGGAGCTGCATGCCCCGTTCCAGCAGGCGAACGTTACGGGCTTCCTTGGCAACCTCCACGAGCCGCTTGCAGCCACCCGCCTCGAGGACGGCGCGAACCGCCGTCCAGTCGGCATCAGGCTGGCCGGTCAGCACCACGGCGCTCGCAGCCTGGTGTACGGCGAACGTCGCCTGCAGGACGCTGCTGCCAGGCGTCGCCTTGCCTTTTGCAAGGCATTCGTTCCACTTTTCCAGCGCGGACCTGAACCGCCCGGCTTCCTCCAGGTCGCCCTTCGTCGGCTTCGCGCCGCCGCGTCCGTCGAAGAAGCTGCAAAGCACGTCGACGAACTCGTCGAAGCAGCCATTATGACTGCGCTGCTGCAGGAGCAACGCGATCACCTCGGCGGCCAGGATAGGGCCTTCCATATCGACGGCCGCCGTATGAGCGATCGGCGGCACATTCCCGAACGGCGCGCGCAGATTGTCGGACACCAGACGCGTCATGCGCTTGGTGGGGACCAGGATCGCAAGCGACCACTCGCGCTGGCCTAGCGCGAGGAGCCGTTGCCGGGCCTTCAACACCTGAGCGACAAGCGAGGCATAGGCTTGGTTCGGGTTCGACGCGAACCATTCGGCTTCCACGCCCTGATAGGGTTCGTCGCGAAACTTGCCTGTGAGGAGATGATTGCCGAAGATGGCAATATCGGTGCCCTTGCTGCGGTGATTGTCGCCGGCGAGGTCGTGCTCCGACGGCGTGAACGCAGCCCTGAAGTGGTTCAGCCGCTCGGGATCGGCGCCGATGAAATCGAAGATGCGCTGCTCGGGATCGGCCAGCGCGATCAGCGTGCTGCTCTTCCCGATCGCCTCGACGGCGCGCCATTGCTCGGCGCTGGTGTCCTGAAATTCGTCCAGGATGATAAACGGGTACATGGTCGAGACGAGCTCGCGCACCTTGGCCGAACCGTGCAGCAGGATGGCCACGCGCTCGGCGAACAGATCGAAGCAGACCTTGCCTTCCTCGGTCGCGAGCCGCATGCGTTCGGCCACTTCCAATGCCGCCTTCTGCGCTTTTTCCTGGTCCGACAGCTTCGACGGGGCCTTGAAGCCGCTGCGGATCGACGACAGCGCGATCGCTTCGTTCGGCGGCGTCAGGATCGTCATCCGCCGCGGAAACCCAACCAGGTAGCCGTGGGCCTTCAGGATGCGCCAGAAGAACGAGTGATAGGTATCGACCTCGATCCGATTCTTTTCCTCCTTGGTGACCGACCGCTCTTCGTCGATCGCCTCGAAAACGCGCGAGACGGTCGCGCGCGCGAAACTCAGGAAAAGGATGCGCTGCCCAGGCCGCAGTTTTTCACGCGCGATCTTCGCCGCCTTCAGGATCGACACCGTGGTCTTGCCCGAGCCGGGACCGCCGACGACGAGCTGGGGCCCGTCCGCGGTTAGAACTTCCTTTTGCGCCAGCGTCAGGTCGACCATGGCGCCCTCTAAGCAGCGGGCCCGAGGCCGGCCTGCCCGCCATTCCCGGCCGGAGGCGCGGGCGGAGCCGATGGAGCCGGCGGCGCTGGCGGTGGCGGCGGGACAGAAGGCGCTGGCGGTACTGGCGGTGCCGGGGGCGCGACGGGCGCGGGCGGCGGATCACAGATGGCCTTCAGCGTTATGCACGCGTCGCGGATCCACGATGGAATCTCGGCCTCGGAACACTGACCAAGAAAATCGGCGATGCCCCAACTGCCCTTGGCCCAACCGAAATACTCTTTGAGCGCCGGGATCAGATTGGCCTTTGGATCGGGATATTTGCCGAGAATGTGAGGTGGCCAGTCGAGCGCATCCGAGAACCGCTCGAGCGCCTCCTGGGTCGTATTCTTGAGGATCAGATCCTCGATCCCCTTTTCCTCGTGCATGAAGAGCCGCTCGACCTGAGCTTCGATCGCCGCCTTCGCCGGATCGGTCTGCTTGTCGCATAGCCCGAAGGTCCGCTTGCCAAGACCCTTATATAGCCCCGCGAGGTCGGCGATCTGCGACTCGGTCCCTGCATCGATAATGCAGATGCCCAGCGCCTCGATCGAGGCATAGGTCGCGGCATTCAGCTCGGACAGTCGGCGCGCGGCCACGGGGAAGGCGCTGGCCTCGGTCGCCCCCTCGGCGATTAGCACGCGGCGGGACAGAAGACCCTCGCAGAAGCGGGTGCGAAACTCCTGACGATAGCGCTTGTGCTTGACGCTATCGGGCAACGCGATCTGCGCCTGGCTCAGTGTGCCCGCATTGTCCCGTGACAGGATCACCGTCTCGTCCAGCTTGAACTCCTCAAGAACGTAGGGCGAATGCGACGTGACGATCGACTGCGCCGCCAGCTTGCGCAGCTCGTGTACGATCCGCTTCTGCGCATAGGGCGGGATCGCCGTCTCGACCTCCTCCATCGCGAAGATGACGTTCTGCTTGTCCTCGGCGATCTGCGACAGCATCGCCAGGACCAGCATGTTGATCGTGCCGGTGCCCTGCCGGAAGAACGGCGCCGCGTGAGTACCGTCGCCGGTCGCGATGAAGGCGGTCACGACCTTGCGCAGGTGCTCGCGCGTCAGATTCGACACCTTAAGGTGCGGCTTCACGCCCCATTCGCGCGGCACATATTTCTTCAGCGACTTGTCGATGCTTTCTAGCACGCCGGAAATGCCGAGCGCCGGATCTCTTGCGACGTCGAAGCCGGCGAGCGTACCGATCGTGCCTTCCCACATCTGCGGCCGGATTTCCTTCAAGCGCAGGATGATGTCGAGGAGGCTGCCGTGCTCCAGGCTGAGCGCGCGCGACCCCGTGCGCAGCGAGCGCAGGAAAAGGAAGCCGCAATGTTGCTTGTCCTTCTTGGAGAAGGGCTCGGGCTTGTCGCCTTCGGTTAGGCTGCGCGAATAGAAGGTATTGCCGGTAAAATCGTCTTCGTCCGGGTCATAGGCGCCTATGAAGGTGACACGTAGCGCGGCCTTGATGTCCGCAGCATCGACGCCCGCCGGATTGGCATCGGTGAAGAAATCGCCCGTTGCGACGTTGAGCCATTCGACATGCCCACCGAACCTGGCCTCCTGCTCTTCGGACAGGCCAATGATGGTGACTTCAACCGTGATTTTCGGTGCCTCACCGGGGGCCGCGTCCGCACCCTCAACCGGCTCAGCGCCTTCCTCGGGCTCCGCTGGAGCTACGGCGAGATAATTGCCCTCGAAAAAATCATGCTCGTCGACTGGGGGGCGCCGGCTCAGTCGATCGGGACCCAGCGCAAGATCTATTGCTTCGAGGACAGAGGATTTGCCCGCGTTATTGTCGCCGATGAGGACGGCGTGGTCAGGCAGGACCAGATTCGTAGAACTGATGCCCCGGAAATTATCGATCGATACGGCGTAGATCTTCAACGCAGCCCCCTGGCGCAATTCAGTTCCATTATTTTCCCTGCTTCACCGCTACCTCCGATTCAATCCGACGTCACCCGCCATTCCGGCAAAAGCCACTACGGGGGCGGGACTGCGGCATAAAGGACCCCTGTCCCTGATGTTATCATATTATTTAATGTCGCGTGGCGTATCCGCCTTCCTCGCCCGCGCAAATAACTTCTCGAAGTCGGCGCGGTATCCCTCCGCAAAGCCGCTCGTACCATCAATTTCAACGACGAGTGGATGGCCTGCTCGAGTCACCGCCATGTACGGCGAGACAAAGATATCGCCGCCCGTGTCGATCATCATGTAGGTTAGGTCATCTTTGGCCAGCTGAATGTTGAGTTGCCCCCCTTCGAACGACTCTTTGTACTCATCCATCAGTTCGCCGAGCAGGCTTACGAAGTCCCTAATATGACCTGCATAGTCCTTGCTGTTGATTGCCGTTGAGAAGTGACCCGGGGTTTTCATCGAGAAGTGACCCACCTT
>NZ_JBMDKW010000023.1:0-42951 GCF_057809915.1 Sphingobium sp. FG11 | reverse complement strand
ACCTATCGGCCATCAAAATTGACGCCGACCGGACACCGTAATCGTCGCGCTACAGGCGGATAATGCCGCACGCGAATGGCTGATCCAGGCCGCCGACGCCTTCGCGGGGGAGCGCGCCTATCTGACCCAGGTTACGGTCGCGGTCGGCCCGGCGCCGAGCACGGCCGGCCAGAGCGACTGCGAGACGGTCGTCAGCCAACAGCGTCATGCGCTCGACATGCTCGCTCAATCGGACCGGCGTGGCTGCGCCATGGGGGCGGCCACGGCCCTCGTCCTCGACTGGCGCGCGGTGCGCCGCCTGCTCGATGTGACGGCGATTCGCGTCGGGGTCGAGCCGTTGCCGTGCCGCCTGCCGGACAAGGACTCCACATTGAAGGTTGTCCACGCCATCGGCGGTGATGACGGGATCGACCGGGCGATCCAGTTCGGCGCCCGGCAATTGCTGAACCAGCATCGTGGGCTATGGGATCTGCTCCAGGCACGTGCCGAGGTCCGGCTGCGTCACCCCTGACATCCTCACGCGCTTGATGGCGGGGCCAAAGCGTGCTGATGTGCGCGCCGACGCTACCCATGGAGCTTTGTGAATTAGATATGCGCTTTGAAGGCACGCAGGACTATGTCGCCACCGACGATCTGAAGGTGGCGGTCAACGCCGCGGTGCTGCTGCGCCGTCCCCTGCTGGTCAAGGGTGAGCCGGGCACCGGCAAGACTGTGCTGGCGCAGGAAATTGCCAGCGCGCTGGGCGCGCCGCTGATCGAATGGAACGTCAAGTCCACGACCAAGGCGCATCAGGGGCTGTATGAATATGACGCGGTCGCCCGCCTGCGTGACGGGCAATTGGGCGATCCGCGCGTGCATGAAATTTCCAATTATATCCGCCGTGGCAAGCTGTGGGAGGCGTTTACCTCGCCGACCCTTCCCGTCCTGCTGATCGACGAAATCGACAAGGCGGATATCGAATTTCCCAACGATCTCCTTCAGGAACTCGATCGTATGGCGTTCCATGTATACGAGACCGGCGAGACGATCGCGGCGGCTGAGCGGCCCGTGGTCATCATCACATCGAACAATGAAAAGGAACTGCCCGACGCCTTTTTGCGCCGCTGCTTCTTCCACTATATCAAATTTCCCGATCGCGAGACGATGCAGGCCATCGTCGACGTCCATTTCCCCGGCATCCAGAAAATCCTGGTCGGCAAGGCTATGGATATTTTCTATGAAATCCGCGACGTGCCGGGCCTGAAGAAGAAGCCGTCGACCAGCGAATTGCTCGACTGGCTCAAACTGCTGCTGAACGAGGATATGCCCCTCGACGTGCTTCAGAACAGCGATCCGACCAAAGCCATCCCGCCGCTCCACGGGGCGCTGCTCAAGAATGAGCAGGACATCATGATGTTCGAGCGCCTTGCTTTCATGGCGCGTCGGCAGGGGCGTTGAACCACGGCCCATGCGATACTCCGGCCCCACGCGTGCATTAGGCGCTTGCGAAGCCGGGGATTCTCCGTAACCTGTCCCAATATATTCAAGGCCGCGTCAAGACGGTCTGAATCATGGGAAGGATGCCGGCTTGTCGAAACGCCTGAAGTCCCTTTTATCCGCGGCGCTGATGCTATCGGCGACCGGGGTTGCGCACGCGGGCGAGGTGGAAGCATGGACCTCTACCCTCACGGCCCTGCGCGCCGCTTCGGCGGGCATCATTATGCCGCAAAGCGTCGGCGGCCTCTCCCTCTCCAAAAGTGGGGAGGTTTCCAACGGCGGGAAGGGCATCGATAATTATGCCCAATATCTGTCCGAAGACGGGACGATCCAGGCAACACTCTACATCTACATGCCGAGCTATGCCGACGCCTCCATAGCCGCTTACATGACCGACAAGGCGATCATGACCCGGTTCGGATCGAAAACCCACCGCACGGCCTATGCCAGCACCGCTGCCGGCGGGCATTCCGGCGCCGCCATCCGCGCCGTTTATGATGACGCGGACGAAGGAGCGCTGACGACGGCGGCTGCGTTCGTTCATGCCGGTCGCTGGCTGGTCAAGTTGCGCGTGACCGGGCCGAGTGCGCAACGCAAGGCGGTTCTTGCCGGACTGGACGGCATGCTCGGCGCGATGCAGTTCGATGACGCCAGCGCACTACATAGTGTTGCGCCCGTCCAATTGACGGCCTGCGGGCCGCGTGACGCCACCGACAACCGCCCGATAGCGCCGGTCGAAGCTGGTCTTTCGCGCGATGGACGCGATCCGATATGTGTCAGCGGCAGGATCGACACGGCGGATGGGAGCTATGAGATGCTCCAACAGGCGAACCTGTCTCACGGGACGATGATTGTCCCCATGGATGATGCGGGGACCGTCCTCG
Organism: Sphingobium sp. FG11; assembly: GCF_057809915.1. Taxonomy (NCBI): domain Bacteria; kingdom Pseudomonadati; phylum Pseudomonadota; class Alphaproteobacteria; order Sphingomonadales; family Sphingobiaceae; genus Sphingobium; species Sphingobium sp. FG11. The sequence goes on along the minus strand of NZ_JBMDKW010000023.1, from coordinate 40,591 downwards.
CCTTCGATCCAACGAAGGACCGTACTGGCTATCAATTATCGATCCACTCGGTCGGGCAAACCGACCTTTATGGCGTTTATCCACAGGTGCCGACCGCTCAGCAGATAGCGGCGATAATTGAAGGAAAAGACCCGCAGACCGCGCGTGCCGGAAAAATCGCCGACTATGCCGCCAATGGAGAAATGACCATCCGAACCGGCGCGCGATAAACCCGCTGAGCCACATACCCCTTGCGCGGTTGATCGGAACATCGCTGCGACCCCCGCGTATTTTCTGAATGACCGGGAAGGCCATTTGATAGCCTTCGGCCGGTCAGGTCGGAGAATGACATGTGGAAAAAATTGACGAAATGGCGCATTTCGCGCCGCCCCACCGCGCAGGAACCGCGCAACAACCCGAGACAGGGTGACAAGCATCGTGACGGGGCATTCGCGGAACTGATGGCGAAACTGGACAGGATTCCCTACCCCGTTCCGCGCAAGCCCGTGCCTGAAAGCTGACTTCCGATAGGCCCTCAGATTAGATAGCCAAGCTCATATAATCCCCAACGCTGGCCACCGAAAACGAGCGGAATGAAAACGCTGCGCAGCGCCCGATAGCGCCCCGCGCCCAAATCCTGCCGGTATGTATACAGGAAAAAATCGCCCTCCCCGTCCAGCGCCCGGCGGGTCTGGCTGTCCATGAAAATCTGGCGGTTGCGCGCATTTTCCATATTCCAGTCATGCTGGCCCGGCCGCTGCGGCTGACTTCGCTTGCTGATGTGCGTGGGCAGATACCCGTTCATGTCTACAAGGCAGCAACCGACGATCGATTCATCCTGCAAGGTGCGCCGATCCAGCACAGGCCGCAGCATCGCATCGGCAAATGGGGTGAAGCCGTTTTCAAATTGCACCGGAGCCGACCCAGGAACAGCGTGATAGTGGGTGTCGAACAACGCAGTGATGTCCAGTTCCCCCTGTGCCAACGCCTGTTCGATTATGGTCGACGCTTCGCGCGCGCCCTCCTGCGCCAGGGTTATATAAAGGCTATTGCGGGTGGTCTGCCCGCCATGTGCGGCGATGTTCAACATGTCGTTCGCCATGCCCTCCAGCCCCTCAAGCTGCTCGCGGGCGGCATCGACCCGGCTCGCGCTTTCGCTGGCGGATCTGCTGAAGAGGGTCAGACCGTTTCTCAACGCCGTGACATCGCCATCCGCCTCGTCCGTGCAGATCACGATCGCGTCGGATCGTTCGCCGAATTGCGTCACAAGCGAAGCGATTTCCGCCATGGTCTTGCGCAGCCGGTCGATATGGGTGCCAACGTCACGACCACGGCCGATATTGGCCTCCACACCGCCAATCAAACGGTGCGCGTCGCGATCCAGCTGGCCCAATTTGTCGCCGACTGACGCAGCAGACTCACCCGCCTGCCCGGCAAGGCGTCTGATTTCATCCGCGACGACGGCGAAACCCTGCGTCGCTTCCCCGCCCCGCGCAGCCTCGATCGCCGCGTTGACGCCAAGCAGCCGCGTCTGACGGGCGATCGCGCCCAGCTCGTCGGAGATATCGCCAACAGCTTCGATTACGGTCAGGAACTGACGCAAATGCCCTTCCAGACCCGTGACATGTTCGACAAGGCTCGTCACTTCGCCCAACGAAAGCATGATGTCCTCATGCCCCTCGGCAATCATCTTTGCCGCGCGCCGGGCTGTAAGGCTGAGTTCCTGTGCCGCCGCAACGCTTTCGTTCTGGCTGACGGCGAGCGTTTCCATATTCGCCTGCAATTCGGAAAGGCGTGCCGAATCACCCTGAATGCGCAGATTAAGGTCGCCCAGGAAGCCGGCGGTTTCGCTGCATTGCAATGCGATGTCACCAGACCGTTCACCCATGTCGATCGATAAAGCCTGATTTTCCAAGGGTGCCCCGCTAGTGTCACATCGGCTGAATAGTGCGCCATTAACCATGCAATGCAACAATTAACATTCCGCCAACGGTTTCGGTCCGCCCCTTGCATCGGCCCGATTGGTGTCGGACAAGGCTGCGATGCTGTTCAATTTCCTCGACGCGCTTCGCGCAGCCGGCATTCCGGCTGGTATAAAGGAGCATCTGCTGCTGCTCGAAGCGCTCGATCGCGACGTCATCGGACAGCGGCCGGAGGACTTCTACTATCTCGCGCGAGCCATCTATGTGAAGGATGAGGGGCTGATAGATCGGTTCGATCAGGTCTTTGCCAGGGTATTCAGGGGCGTTCTGAGTGACGCCAATCTCGAAGCGGAACTGCCCGAAGAGTGGTTGCGCCTTGTCGCCGAAAAATTCCTGACGCCCGAGGAGATGGAAAAGATTAAGTCGCTGGGGTCCTGGGACGAGATCATGGAAACGCTCAAAAAGCGCCTGCAGGAACAGAAGGGCCGGCATGAGGGTGGCAGCAAGTGGATCGGCACCGGCGGAACCTCGCCCTTCGGTAATGGCGGCTATAATCCCGAGGGCGTCCGCATCGGCGGCGCAAGCAAGAACAAGCGGGCGATCAAGGTCTGGGAAAAGCGCGAATTTCAGAATCTCGACAATGACCGGCAACTGGGTACGCGCAACATCAAGGTGGCGTTGCGCCGCCTGCGCCGGTTCGCGCGGGAGGGCGCAGCGGACGAACTGGATCTGGACGCGACGATTTATGGCACCGCGCGGCAGGGCTGGCTCGACATCCATATGCGGCCGGAGCGGCACAATGCCGTCAAGCTGTTGCTGTTTCTTGATGTGGGCGGATCGATGGACCCGTTCATCACCTTGTGTGAGGAATTATTTTCGGCCGCGACCGCCGAATTCAAAAATATGGAATTTTTCTATTTCCATAATTGCCTTTACGAAGGCGTGTGGAAGGACAATCGCCGCCGCTTCGACGAGCGCATTCCGACCTGGGATATTCTCCACAAATATGGCCATGACTATAAGGTGATCTTCGTCGGCGACGCGGCGATGAGTCCCTATGAGATCGCCCATCCCGGCGGTTCGGTCGAACATATGAACGAGGAAGCTGGCGCGGTATGGATGGAGCGGATCACGCGCACCTACCCTGCGGCGGTGTGGCTCAACCCGGCGAACCGGGACTATTGGGCCTACAGCCAGTCCACGAAGATGATGACGCAGATCATGAACGCCCGCATGTATCCGCTGACGATCGAAGGCATAGACGATGCGATGCGCGAACTGACCCGCAAGCGCTGATTGGCGCTCGTCACGGATCGAAGCGGACCCCGCCGGTCATCGGTATCGGTGCGCCGGTGGTGCCCGGAAAGCTGATCGGCAGGCCCTTGAGCGACCGCACCGCCATATAGGCAAAGCCCTGCGCCTCCAGCGCGTCGCCATCCCAGCCCAGTTCGTCCACCGACCGAACGTCCGCGCGCGTCCGCTCGGCGAGGGCCGCCATTAACGTCGCATTGTGACGCCCGCCGCCCGCCGCATAGATATGCAAAAGGCGATCGGCCAGATGATCCAGGCCCCGCGCGACCGCTGCCGCCGAGAAAGCCGTCAGCGTCGCCGCGCCGTCCGCCAGATCGAGACCGCGAACGGCGTCGATCGTGAACGCCTCGCGATCGATGCTCTTGGGCGGCGGCATGGCGAACCATGGGTCGGCCAGCATCGCCGCCAGCCTATCCTCATCGACCCGGCCCCGCGCTGCAGTCGCCCCGTGGGCGTCATAGGCCGCATCGCCATGCATTTGCATCCAGTTGTCGATCAGGCCGCTCGCCATGCCGGTGTCGAAGGCAATGATGGCGTCACCCGGTCCGATTACCGTGATGTTGGCGACCCCGCCTAGATTCAAGATGGCCACCGGCAACGGCAGATCATGCGCCAATGCCCGGTGATAGACGGGCAGCAAGGGGGCACCCTGCCCGCCCGCCCGCACATCGGCGGATCGCAGATCGCCCACCACGGCGATGCCGAACGCTCCCGCGAGCGCTTTCCCGTCGCCGATCTGCCAGGTCCAGCCACGTTCGGGCCGATGCGCGACGGTGTGGCCATGAAAGCCGATCACGCCGACATCTTCCGCCACATGGCCGCTGCGGCCCAGCAGATCGGCCACCGCCTCGACATGCAGTTCGGTCAATTCCTCCTCGACCGCATGCAGCAGCGGCTCGAAGCCCGGCGCATCCATTGCTATCGCCCGCTGGCACGCCTCAGCCAGCCGCGTCCGAAAACCGTCATGATAGGGCATCGCATGGAAGGCGACAGGCCGTACCACCTTCTCGCCATCGGTCTCGATCAGCGCCGCATCGATCCCGTCGCGCGACGTCCCGGACATCAGGCCGATTGCAAGCATGGGTGGCATAGCGCTTCATCCTTCGACGGGGTCCGGCCGATCGTTGAGGGCCAAGTCCCCCTCCTTAATCATGCGCGACGCATCGACAAGTGGCGCTGCACCTTTCCCGGCCGCCGCTGCGATGCTAAAGGCCCGCCCCTATGACGACCAGCTATTCATCCGACCTTCTGCGCCTGCTCGATACGCGCGGCTACATCCACCAGTTGACCGATGCCGAAGCGCTGGATGCGCTGGCCGCAAAGCAGATCGTGCCCGGCTATATCGGGTTCGATCCGACCGCACCCTCCCTCCATGTCGGCCATCTGGTGTCGATCATGATGCTGCGGCAATTGCAGAAGGCGGGGCACAAGCCGATCGTCCTGATGGGCGGCGGCACCGGCAAGATCGGCGATCCGAGCTTCAAGGACGAAGCGCGCAAGCTGCTGACCACCGATCTGATCGCCCAGAATGTCGCGAGCATCAAGCGCGTGTTCGAACGCTTCCTGACGTTCGGCGACGGGCCGTCGGACGCGATCATGCTCGATAATGCCGAATGGCTCGACGCGCTCGAATATATCCCGTTCCTGCGCGATATCGGGCAGCATTTCTCGGTCAACCGGATGCTGAGTTTCGATTCGGTCAAGACGCGCCTCGATCGCGAACAATCGCTCAGCTTCCTCGAATTCAACTATATGATCCTCCAGGCCTATGATTTTCTGGAATTGTCGCGCCGGTCGGAATGCCGGCTCCAGATGGGCGGGTCCGACCAGTGGGGGAATATCGTCAACGGCGTCGAACTGGCGCGCCGGGTGGACGGGACCCAGGTTTTCGGGCTGACCACGCCGCTTTTGACCAATGCCGACGGTTCCAAGATGGGCAAGAGCGTCGGCGGAGCGGTCTGGCTCAACGAGGACCAGCTTTCGAGCTACGATTATTGGCAATTCTGGCGCAACACCGCCGATGCTGATGTTTTCGACCGGCTGCGGCTGTTCACCGACCTGCCGATGGACGAGGTGCGGCGGCTCGCGGCGCTCGAAGGTGCGGAGATCAATGAGGCAAAGAAAATCCTCGCCAACGAGGCTACGGCGCTTTGCCGTGGGGAGAGCGCAGCGGCGGCAGCGGCCGAAACGGCGCGCAAGACATTCGAGGAAGGCGCATCCGGGGCCAACCTGCCAACCGCCAGCCTCGGCGCGGAGGGGCTGACCATCGTGCAGGCCAACACCGCGCTCGGCTTTGCCGCATCCAACAAGGAAGCGCGGCGCAAGCTGGCGGAGGGCGCGATTCGCGTGAACGGCGAAGTCGTGAGCGATCCGGCGCTGGTGCTGAAGGCCGGGGACAAGGTCAGCTTCGGAGCGAAGCGACATGGGTTGATTATTTCCTGACGGAAAGAACGCTAATGGCGGATTCACTCTGTCGGGTAGGAGACTGTGTACTTTCTCCTAGCAGATTGAAGTCATGTCGGTTTTTTCCAATCTGGCGCATGTCAGTCAATCGCGCGATCCATCGCTTGAACAACGCCGCGCCAAGCGAGACCTTGTAGATCTGGTCAGCCATATTTCGGCCAGCGGGCATACGCATGGCGTCCAGATCATCAACATATCGCCACTGGGGCTTATGTGCCGGACCGACGCCAGACTGTTCGTGGGCGAGCGGGTCAAGATATGGCTGCCAATGATGCGCGATATGCCGGGCGAAATACGCTGGACGGAAGGCGGCCGGATCGGCGTTGAATTTTTGGGTGCCATCGAAGCACGTGTCTATGCGCGGATGCTGTCGCTCATTCCGCCGCGCCGTGCCGCATGGTAACGGGACGCAAGGTAAAGGGACCGCCCTGTTCAATCTGCTGACGCTGCCGCACCAGTGCTTCGGGCATGTCGGTGCGCAGAAACGCCAGCATCGCCTCCCTCACCTCGCATCGCAAATCGAACGCGACTGACGCATTGCGGGCGCTCAGCAGGCCGCGCAGTTCCAGCGCGTCCGCGCGGTGATCGGTCACTTGCAAAATGGCGACGCGTCCGTCCCACCGTCCGTTCGCCCGCGTCGTTTCGACGAATTTCGCCCGCACCCGCTCCACGTCGGTCGCCGGATCAACATGGAGGAATATCGTGCCGAGCAGGTCTGACGTCTTGGTCGTCCAGTTCTGGAATGGCTTTTCAAGAAAATAGGATATCGGCACGACCATGCGGCGATCGTCCCAGATCCTCACCACGACATAGGTGAGCGTGATATCCTCGATCCGCCCCCATTCGCCTTCCACGATCACGACATCGTCCAGCCGGATCGGCTCCGAAAACGCCATCTGGATGCCGGCTATCAGATTTTTGAGCGCCGGCTGGGCCGCTGCGCCGACCGCTAGTCCCACCAGCCCCGCCGAAGCCATCAGGGTGACGCCGATCGTCCGCACGCCCGGAATGGCGATCAGCATGAGCGCGACGACAAGTACACCCACGATGCACTGCACAATGCGGTAGAGGATGCGGATCCGGGTATGCCGTCTGCGCGCCTTGAGATTATCGTCCGCATGAATGTCGGACCGCCGTTCGAGCATCAGGCGGCCACTGCGCAACACGCGCAACGCCAGCCAGCCGGAAAGCAGCGCGAAGGCCATTTTCGAACCGATTGACCAAAATGCCCCGGCTCTCGGCCCGAGTTCCAGCGGCTGAAGCACGGCCGCAAACGACAGCAACACAACAAGCCATCGCGTCGGTTGAAAGATGGCGGGCAACAGCACCGGATCGACATGCGCTCGCCCCAATATGCGCATCGCCAGCCAGTATAAACCCCAATGGACGAGGAAAGCGATCAACACAGACAGGGCGGCGGTCAGGATCGCCGTCGGGGCGACTGGCGATATCATGATGTCCGGCATCTGCATGGGGTGGCAACGCCCCCTCTGCCCGCTTTGTTTCGCAAGTGAAGCAGAACCTCGCTCTATCCGCCGCGCAAAAGGCCCACTGCGGCGTCGCGTTCGAACAGATACAGACCGGTGCGTGCCGCCTGTCCGCGTGGGCCGTCCAGCCCGCCGTCGCGGTCCACCAGCAAGCGCGCGTCGTCGCGCGCGACATCCAGCAGGGTGGCGAGATGTTCGGGCGTCGCCAGCTTCAGCTGCGCGTCGCCGGATTGCCGCGTGCCTAGCATTTCGCCGGCGCCGCGGAGTTTCAGATCTTCCTCGGCGATGCGGAAGCCGTCGTTGCTTTCGCGCATGAGGGCGAGGCGGGCGCGGGAGGTTTCGCCTAGCGCATTTCCGCGAAGCAGGAGGCAAACCGATGGCTTTTCGCCACGGCCGACCCGGCCCCGGAGCTGGTGGAGCTGGGCTAGACCGAAGCGGTCCGCGCCCTCGATGATGATGAGCGAGGCGTTGGGGACGTCGACGCCGACCTCGATAACGGTGGTTGCGACGAGAATTTTCGTCCTATTTGTCGCAAAAGCCTCCATCGCGGCGTCTTTTTCGACGCCTTTCATGCGGCCATGGACGAGACCGACGGCCCCGCCGAAGCGCTGGCGGAGTCCTTCCGCGCGGGCTTCGGCGGCGGCCTGATCGCTGGTTTCGCTTTCCTCGACCAGCGGGCAGACCCAATAGGCCTGACCACCGCCCTCGACATGGCGGGCGAGCGCGTCGGTGACTTCATCGAGCCGGCTGGCGGCCATGACGAGGGTCTGGATCGGCTGGCGGCCGGGCGGCATTTCGTCCAGCCGCGACACGTCCATTTCGCCATAATAGGTCAGCGTCAGCGTGCGCGGGATGGGCGTCGCCGTCATCACCAGCAGATGCGGCGCGCGCTCCGCCTTCGACGCGAGCAACATGCGCTGGGCGACGCCGAAGCGATGCTGCTCGTCGATCACGGCCAGCCCCAGATTACGATAGTTGACCGCGTCCTGAAAGATCGCATGGGTGCCGACGAGAATGTCGATACTGCCATCGGCCAGCCCCATGAGCGTCGCTTCGCGAACCTTGCCCTTTTCGCGGCCCGTGAGGATCGCGATTTCGAGCGGCAGGCCGGACGCTATTTTCCGCAGCGTTTCATAATGCTGGCGCGCGAGGATTTCGGTGGGCGCGAGCAACGCCCCCTGCATCCCCGCCTCGACCGCGTTCAGCAGCGCCATCAACGCCACCAGCGTCTTGCCCGAACCCACATCGCCTTGCAGCAGCCGCAGCATCGGCGTGCCCTGCGCCATGTCGCCATCAATCTCCGCCATGGCGCGGCGTTGCGCGCCCGTAGGCGCGAAGGGCAGTTTCAGCATGGTCCGCAAGCGACCGTCGCCCGCGATCGGCACGCCGCGCCGCCGCCGTCCCGCCTGCCGGACCAGCATCAGCGCCAGTTGGCCCGCGAAAATCTCGTCATAGGCGAGCCGTTCGCGCGCGACCGCGTCGGCGGGATCGGCATGGACGCGCGCGAGTGCCTCGCGCCATCCCGGCCAGTCCTTGCGCGCGATCAGGCTGGGTTCGATCCATTCGGGCAGGTCGGGCGCGCGCGCCAGCGCCTGCGCCGCCAGATCGCGCATCCGGTTGTTGGTCAGCCCTTCGGACAGGCGATAGACCGGCTCGCGCGCGGGGATCGTCGCCGCTTCCTCGGGCGGCAGGACATAATCGGGATGGACGATCTGAAGCGCGTCGCCATAGCTTTCGAGCTTGCCCGAGATGAATTTGGGTTCGCCCAGCGGCAGCAATTTGCGCGGCCAGGCGCTGTTCTTGCCGAAATAGACGAGCGTCGCATGATTCCCATGCCCGTCCACCGCATCGACGCGGAACGGCGCGCGTCCCCCGCCCCCGGCGCGATAATCCACCGGCGTCAAAGGGATGCCGATCACCCGGCCCGCATCGCCCATGTCGAGCCGGTCGGTCAGTATACGATCGACCCAGCTTACGGGCAGATGAAAGGCGACATCGACCGCCCGGCCAAGGCCCAGCCGCTCCAGCGGCCGCGCCAAAGCCGGGCCAACGCCCTTGAGCACCGAAATTTCGGCAAACAGCGGATTGAGAATATCGGGTCGCATGGCTATCTGGCTCGCTCTAGCCTAGCCGGGACGAGGGCACAAACCTCCGGCTGGGGAATTCTGCCTGCCCGGCGAAGGAACACATCATGAACGACGATACCCATGTCCGCCGCCTGAGATTCCGCGCCTGGCATCGGGGCACCCGCGAATCCGACTATACGGTCGGGGGCTTTTTCGAACGCTATCATGCCGAATGGTCGGCCGAGGAAACCGCCTGGTTCGAACGGCTGATCGAGGAGCAGGACGCCGACATCATGGGATGGGCTTTGGGAACGTTGCCGGTGCCGGACGCGTATAAGGGGCCGATGATGGACACATTCCTCAAGCTGGATTTCGTCAAAATCGAAAATTAGCAGCTAGTGGATCGATTTTGACAACTGCATCCCCCGGCGGTTGAGATGGTCTGCAAATGTCAGAATCGGACCACTGGCCGACGGCGCGACCACCGACATGCACAATGGGAACGTGGATTCCCGCCTTCGCGGGAATGACGACATCCTATGACCGATCTCCAGAAAATCCTGAAGGCCACCGCGCCGCTCACCCTTTCGGGCGTTCCCGCCGGGTTTCAGCCGTGGCTGCTGGCCGACATCGCCCGCGCCGCCAAAACACGCGCGGTGTTCGTCGCGGCGGACGAGCAATCGATGCGGGCCATGGCCGACACCGCGCATTATTTCGCGCCGGAGATCGAGATCATCGAGATCCCGGCCTGGGATTGTCTGCCCTACGACCGCGCCAGCCCTTCACTGCGCACGGCGTCGGCCCGGCTGGCGGGACTTCATGCGTTGCAGGCGGCGCCCAAGGGCGCGCAACTGGTGCTGACCACGCTCAATGCGCTGACCCAGCGCACGCTGACGCCCTTTCGCGTGCGGCAACTGGTCGCCCGGCTTGCGCCCAAGGAACGGATCGCGATCCCCCGGCTGGCGGAGATGTTGCAGGGCAATGGCTATGTCCGCACCGACACGGTGCATGATCGCGGCGAGTTCGCGATTCGCGGCGGCATCGTCGATCTGTTTCCGGGCGGCGAGGAGCAGCCGCTGCGGCTCGATTTCTTCGGCGACGAGATCGAGACCGTGCGCCGGTTCGATTCCACCGACCAGCGCACGACCGGCAATGTCGACAGCTTCACCCTGCTGCCCGCGTCCGAAGCGCTGCTGGACGAGGAGACGATCAAGCGGTTCCGGGGCCGCTATCGCGAATTATTCGGCGCGACCGCGACTGCCGATCCGCTCTATCAGGCGGTGAGCGACGGGCGGCGGCTGGCGGGCATGGAACATTGGCTGCCGCTGTTCGAAGAAAAGCTGGCGCCGATGACCGAACATCTGGGCAAGGACGCCCTGTTCGTCCGCGACCATGGGGTGAGTGGCGCGGCTGACGCGCGGTTCGAGGCGATCCGCGATTATCATGCCAACCGGGTGCAGGCGAAATCATCCGACCCCGGCGCGTACCGGCCGTTGAAGCCCGAACTCCTCTATCTCGACGCGGCGGAATGGGGCGCGGCGGTCGCGGCGTTGCCGATGCATGAGGCCACGCCCTTCCACGAACCCGAAAGCGCGACCGTACTCGATTTCGCGGTCGACGGCCCGCGCGACTTCGCGCCGGAGCGGGCGCAGAACGCCAATATCTACGAGGCGGTGGGCAAGCATATCGCTTCGTTGCGGCGGGCGAAGAAGAAGGTGGTGATCGCCAGCTATTCGGTCGGCGCGCGCGAGCGGCTGTCGGGCCTGCTCGCCGATCATGACGTCAAGCGGCTGGCGGCGGCGGACGACTGGCAGAATGCGCTCGGGCAAGCGGCGGGGGGCAGCGTCGTGCTGACCGTGCTGCCGCTCGATCACGGCTTTAGCGCGCCCGATGTCGCGGTGCTGACCGAGCAGGATATGCTGGGCGACCGGCTGGTGCGCCGGGCGAAACGCAAGAAGAGCGCCGACGCCTTCCTCGCCGAACTGGCGACGCTGACCCCCGGCGATCTCGTGGTGCATATGGACCATGGCATCGGCCGCTATGAGGGGCTGACGCAGATTCCCGTCAGCAAGACCGCGCATGATTGCGTGGCGCTGAGCTATGCCGGTGGCGACAAGCTGTTCGTGCCGGTGGAAAATCTGGAGGTGCTGTCGCGCTACGGCTCCGACAGCGACGGGGTCACCCTCGACCGGCTGGGCGGCGAGGCGTGGCAGCGGCGCAAGGCGAAGATGAAGGAGCGCATCCGCGAGATTGCGGGTGAATTGCTCAAGACGGCGGCGGTCCGCGCGCTGCGCGCCGCGAGCGTCGCCGAGCCGGACAGCGCCGGTTATCCGAGCTTCGTCGATCGCTTCCCCTATCAGGAGACCGACGATCAGGATCGCGCGATCAGCGACGTGATCGAGGATCTGGGCGCGGGCAAGCCGATGGACCGGCTGGTCTGCGGCGATGTGGGGTTCGGCAAGACCGAGGTCGCGCTGCGCGCCGCTTTCGTCGCGGCGATGGCAGGGATGCAGGTGGTGGTGATCTGCCCCACCACCCTGCTCGCGCGGCAGCATCATATGCAGTTTGTGGAGCGGTTCCGGGGCTTCCCGGTCGAGATCGGCCGCCTATCCCGCCTCGTCCCCGCCAAGGAGGCGAAGGCGGTCAAGGCGGGGCTGGCCGATGGTACGGTGGACATCGTCGTCGGCACCCATGCGCTGCTGACCAAGGGGATCGAGTTCAAGCGCCTCGGCCTCGTCATCGTCGATGAGGAGCAGCGGTTCGGCGTCACCCACAAGGAGCGGCTGAAGGCGCTCAAGACCGATGTGCATGTGCTGACGCTGACGGCGACGCCGATCCCGCGCACCTTGCAGATGGCGATGTCGGGCCTGCGCGAATTGTCGGTGATCCAGACGCCGCCGGTCGACCGGCTCGCGGTGCGCACCTATATCATGCCGTGGGACGGGGTGGTGATCCGCGAGGCGCTGCTGCGCGAACATTATCGCGGCGGGCAGAGCTTTTTCGTCGTGCCGCGCATCGCCGACCTGCCGGACATCGAGGAATTTCTGCGCAACGAGGTGCCGGAAATCCGCGCCGTCGTCGCGCATGGGCAGATGAGCGCGACCGAGGTGGAGGAGCGCATGTCGGCCTTCTACGACAAGCGTTACGACGTGCTGCTGTCGACCACGATCGTCGAGAGCGGTCTCGACATTCCGAGCGCGAATACGCTCATCATCCACCGTGCCGACCGTTTTGGACTGGCGCAGCTCTATCAGCTGCGGGGGCGCGTAGGCCGGTCCAAGACCCGCGCCTATGCCTATTTCACCACGCCTGCCGACCGCATCATCACCGAGACCGCGGAAAAGCGGCTGAAGGTGCTGTCCGACCTCGATACGCTGGGGGCGGGTTTCCAACTGGCGAGCCACGATCTCGACATTCGCGGCGCGGGCAATCTGGTCGGCGACGAGCAGTCGGGCCATATCAAGGAAGTAGGGTTCGAACTCTACCAGTCGATGCTGGAAGAGGCGATCATGGACGCCAAGGCGGGTGGCGCGGGGATCGAGCGGTCGCGCGACAGCTTCTCGCCGCAGATCGGGGTCGATGCGCCGATCATGATCCCGGACGATTATGTCCCCGATCTCGACCTGCGCATGGGGCTTTATCGCCGCCTCAACGATGTCGAGGACCGGCAGGGCCTCGAATCCTTTGCCGCCGAACTGATCGATCGTTTCGGCAAGCTGCCCGCTCCCACGCAAAATCTGCTCAAGATCATCGAGATCAAGCAGAATTGCGTGAAGGCCAACATCGCCAAGATCGATGTCGGGCAAAAGGGCGCGCTCGTCAGCTTCTTCGAGGATCGCTTCCCCAACCCCGCCGGTCTGGTCGCCTATATCCAGCGGCTGGACGGCGTGGCGCGGCTGCGGCCCGACAGCAAGATGGTCGTCAATCGCGCCTGGGCCGATCCGGCGGCGCGGCTGAACGGCGCGCTGCAATTGTCGAAGGGGCTGGCGAAAGCGGCCGGCTGACGCGTCGCGCGGCAGCGGAGCCATTCCTCATCGGCGGGCAAAAGAGCAGCAACATTGCGACCCTAAATCCCGTGGCGACGACCGGGCAGCCAAGCGCGGCGTCGAGGCAGGAGAATCATCATGAGCTTGACCATCATGTTTGCCGGCTTAGCGGGTGCGGCGGCTTCGCACAGTATCAGCATGGAGTATCATGGCCGGCAGATCGGCGTGACCTATGTCGCGCGTGCCGAAATAGTGAGCAGGACGGTGGGGGCAAGGACCCCCAATCGCGCCGACAGCCAGCGTTGCCAGTGGACCGCGACGATCCTGGTCGATCGCAAGCTGGACCATGGCCCGGCGTTCGCCCGGTCGATCGCGACCGGCAGGCAATTTTCGGGCAGCGAGGCGGGTGCCTGCGTGCCCGGGAACGATCCGGCGGCGCGTGGCCTGGCGCCGCAACGTGACGAGATCGAAGCGCATCTGCGCGCCGTCGCGCAGGCCGATCGTGCGCCGCTGCTTGCGGAACTCGATGCGGTCCGTCACCTCGCGTCCGGCTGATCCGGCGCTCCGCGTGGCGTGGCCGGCTCCATGTTGTCGGCCATGACCATGCGACGGGCGACGGGCGACGGGCGACGGGCGACGGGCGACGGGCGACGGACAACGCGTCGAAGCGGCGAAAATCGCTCTGTCGCTGGACGGCGGGCTTTGTTACTTTAGCGGCTGGAGGATGAAGCCATGCCCGTGGAAATGACTATTCTGGCCTGGAGCATCGTCCTGCTCCTGATCCACATATTCGCCGCCGGGCAGGCAAAGACGAAGCAATATGGCTCGCGGTGGAATATGGGCGCGCGCGACGAAAACCTGCCGCCGCTCTCGCTCGTCGCCGGACGGCTGGTGCGCGCGCAGTCCAACTTCCTGGAAACCTTGCCGATCGCCATCGTCGCCCTGATCGGGGTAGTCGTGGCCGGGCGAGCCAGCGAATGGACGGCTCTGGGCGGCTGGATCTGGCTGGGCGCGCGGATCGTCTATCTGCCGCTCTATGGCTTCGGCGTGCCCAAGGTGCGGACGCTGGTCTGGCTCGTGAGCCTCGTTGGCCTTGGCATGGCGCTTTGGCCGCTGCTGCGCGTTTAGACCAGCATCAGCTCGATCAGGTCCGCCGACGATATGCCGGCCGACCGCAGGAAGCCCTGATAGAAATCGCAGCCTTCGTTCGCGAGCAATTCGCGCTGCTGTTCCGTCTCGACCCCCTCCGCGATGACGGACAGGCCGAGCGACTTGGCCATGTGGATGACGCCGCGCACGATGATGCGGTCGCGGGCCGTCCCGGCAATATCCTGCGCCAGCCCGCTGTCGATCTTGAGATAATCGAGCGGCAGGCTTTTGAGGTAGGCGAGGCTGGAATAGCCGGTGCCGAAATCGTCGATCGCCACCGACAGCCCCTGCGCCCGCACCGCCGTCAGCAGCGCGGCGGCGGCGGCGACATCCTCGATCAGCCCGCTCTCGGTAATCTCGACGGTCAGCCGCGATCGCGCAAATCCGCTCCTGTCCACCAGAGCGAGGAAATCCGGCATGAAGCTGGGCTGGGCGATGTCGGCGGCGGTCAGGTTGATCGACAGCCGCAGCTTGCCGAGGGCCGGGGGCCAGGCCGCCGCCTGCCGCAAAGCCTCCGCCTGAATATGCGCGGACAAAGGCAGCATATAATCGGATCGTTCGGCGGTGGCGAACAGCACACCGGCGCTTAAGGGACCATATTTGGGATGGTTCCACCGCGCCAGCGCCTCCACCCCGCTGATCCGTTCGCTGTCCATCGGATATTGCGGTTGAAACACGATGCCGATTTCGCCCCGGTCGAGCGCGAGGCGCAGGTCGGTTTCCAGCTCGTCGGCATCGACCTGCCTGCTGCGCTTTTCGGCGGAGAGGATGCGGATGCCCTCTCCCCCGCCCTGGCGCGCATCGGCCAGCGCCGTTCCGGCGCGGCGGATCAGGCGGGTGGCGTCATCCTCCGCCCGCGACTGGGCGATGCCGCACCGCCCGGTCAGGCGGATGAGGTGATCGCCGGCGCTGAACGGCCTGCCGATGGTGGCGATCAACTGGCGCGCGAGGAAAGTCGCGCGCTCGGTCGATCCGGCTTCTCCGCTCAGGCCGACCAGAAATTCCGTTCCGGCAATCCGCGCCACCATGGCGCCCGGCGCGATATCATCGACCATGCGTTCGATCCGCCGCGCGATGCGGCCGAGCAGCGCGTCGCCCACCACCTGGCCATAGGCGGCGTTCATCCGGTCGAACTGGCTGATCGACAGCAGCAGGACCGTGGTGGGCAGCCCCGCCCGGTCCTGAAGCCAGTCGAGCGCCGCCGCGCGCGATCGTACCCCGGTCAGATAGTCGCGGGAGGACGCATCCTCGCGATCACGCTCCGTCGACAGCCATTCGACATCGGCCGCGACCACGCCATCCTGCACCCGCAGATGATGGACCATGCGATCGCCCGGATTTTCGGGCGCGGCATGGGCGAATACGCCCGGCCCGCCCGACCGCGTCATGCCGCGCAGCGCCAATATCACAGCCCGCCGTTCGGGGCGGGGCAGCAGGCGGAGCAGCGCCGCCGGTGTCGAGATCGTTTCCGACAGCCCGAGATGGCGCGCCAGACTATCGCTGAGGCGCACCATGCCGCTGCGGTCGAGCGCCCAGTGGAGCGCATCGCCCCGGCGAATGCGTTGCGCACGCTGGCTGTGCGCCGCGCCGCCGCCGAGCCGCTCGACCAGCCGCTGGGCCGAGGCGAGCGTCGCCCGCAGCAGCCCGTCCGTCAGCGGCATGGCGAGAAAATGAGTCGCGCCCGCCGCCAGCAGGGCGGGCACCCTTGCAATCTCATGCTGTTCGATCAGCGCGATCAGCGCGCCCCCGCCCGCTTCGACGGCGGGCGTCAACGGCTCGATCAGGTCCGCGTCGTTGCCGCCGTCGCGCATGTCGATCAGCGCGACCTGGGCGTCGCTGCGCAGATAGCGCTGCGCGGCGTCGGCGGGGCGGCGAGCGCCGATCGCCCGCCAGCCTACGCGGCGGGTCGCCTGCACCAGTCCGTCCCGGTCGCCCGGCGACAGGATGAAGAGGCTGCGCTGCACGTCCGACGCGGTATCGCCGCTCACTTGCCTTCTCCCACGTCGCGCATCGGGCCGACTTAACAGTAACCCGTTACCGACCCGTTCATCGCAGGGCAACCGGCTGTGCTTGCGAAGCGCCAGTCCATGGCCTAGCTAGGCAGTCATGGCTATCGCCGATCCTTCCCCCCAGCCGATGACCGACGCCCTGGGCCGCCGGATCAGCTATATGCGCATTTCGGTGACGGATCGCTGCGATCTGCGCTGCCGCTACTGCATGGCGGAGCGCATGACGTTCCTGCCCAAAAATCAGGTGCTGACGCTGGAGGAGATCGCGCTGCTCGCCGATCTGTTCATCGCGCGCGGCATTCGAAAAATCCGGCTGACCGGCGGGGAGCCGCTGGTGCGGCGCGATATCGTCGATCTGGTCCGCCGCATCGGGCGGCATGTCGGCGAGGGGCTGGACGAGCTGACGCTGACCACCAACGGCACCCGGCTGGCCGATCATGCGACCGCGCTGTACGACGCGGGCGTGCGCCGGATCAATGTGAGCCTCGACAGCCTCGACCCGGATCGCTTTGCCCATGTGACGCGCGGCGGCGATATCCGCGCGGTGTTCGACGGGGTGCAGGCCGCGCGCGCGGCGGGCCTTGCGATCAAGATCAACATGGTCGCGCTCAAGGGCGTGAACGAGGATGAAATCCTGCCGATGCTGCGCTGGTGCGATGCGCAGGGGTTCGACCTGACCCTGATCGAGACCATGCCGTTGGGGGAGACGGGCGAGGACCGCACCGATCATTATCTGCCGCTGACGCAAGTCGCGCGGATGGTGCGCGCGGACCATGAAATGACCCCGCTGCCCCAGCGGACCGGCGGACCGGCGCGCTATTTCGCGGTCGATGGGCTGCGCGCCCGGCTGGGCCTCATCACCCCCATGACCCATAATTTCTGCGCGGACTGCAACCGCATGCGCATGACCTGCGAGGGGAAGATTTTCATGTGCCTGGGGCATGAGGATCATGTCGATCTGAAAGCCGCGTTGCGGGACGGCGGGCTGCCCGCGGTCGAACCGCTGATCGATCGCGCCCTGCGGCTGAAGCCCGCGCGCCACGACTTCCGCATCGGGCAGGATCTCGACCCGACGGTCGCTCGCCACATGAGCGTCACCGGCGGATGAACGGCGAGCCGCGACGCGCCCTCGTCGCGTCCCCGACCCAGGCGGCCCGCGCCGCCGAGGAAAGGCTGCGCAGCGCCTATGATTTCGTGCCGCTCGATCAGGCCGACATGATCATCGCCCTGGGCGGCGACGGGTTCATGCTCCAGACGCTGCACGCCATGCTGGAGGGGCGGCACATCGTGCCGATCTTTGGCATGAACCTGGGCACGGTCGGCTTTCTGATGAACGAATGGCGGCTGGAGCGGCTAGACCAGCGGCTGGAGGCGGCGAAGTCCTTCAAGGTGACGCCGCTGCGCATGACCGTCGATACGATCGATGGCGAGCGCTTTTCGATCCCCGCCATCAACGAAGTGTCACTGCTGCGCGAAACGCGCCAGACCGCCAAGCTGGAGGTGCAGGTGAACGGCCGCGCCGTGCTGCCCGAACTGGTGTGCGACGGCGTGCTGGTGGCGACATCGGCGGGATCGACCGCCTATAATCTGTCCGCCCACGGCCCGATCCTGCCGCTCGGGTCCGGCCTCGTCGCGCTAACCCCGATCAGCCCGTTCCGGCCGCGTCGCTGGCGCGGCGCCATCCTGCCCGAAAACACCATCATCAAATTCACCGTGCTCGATCCCGTCAAGCGCCCCGTGAGCGCCGTGGCCGACCAGCGCGAGGTGCGCGACGTCGCCCAGGTAGAGGTTCAGATCGACCGCGCGACGCCGCTTACGCTGCTGTTCGACCCCGAACATACGCTGGACGACCGCATTGCGGCGGAGCAGTTCATTGCCTGAACAAATGCGCTCATTAGCGCTTGCCATTGCGCGAATCCCGCTGCTATAGGCGCGGCCTGCCCAGCGAAAGCCGGGCTGCTCCCCGATAGCTCAGCGGTAGAGCATTCGACTGTTAATCGAATGGCCGTAGGTTCGAATCCTACTCGGGGAGCCAACATTTTTCATAGAACATATCTTTTCTGTGGGTTTGCGCGCATCCACTGCCGCAGCTTGAGAGAAGGTGCGGCTTTCAGTCGCTTGCTGTGAACCGATATTTTCCCCCGATACCAACATCTCGTCCTCGGATGTCCCATCGTGCAAGGGCAGTGATCGCCTGACCGGCGAATTGCTTCTGATCGGCGTGGGCGGTGTGATGGCGAGCGGTCGTCCCCGCTCTTGGCCAGACAAAGCCGAGCATCAGCTCAGGCGATCTGAGTATCGAGCTTGTCGGAGGATTTATCGAACTACATCCGCTTAAGGCGCGCGATTGGCCAGCACAGCGCGTCGGTCAGATGTCGCGAGCGAAAATTTCGGCCTGGCGATCACCAATGCGGCTTCCAGCTCAGCGAACCACACGTCCTCATCAGAGGCGAAAAGACCTGCCTCATATAGCCGCAGCGCCCACGAAGGCGCCAGAAAATGAGGATTTATCTCGCCAATGAAGGAATGAAAGTGCGTTCCGACCGCCGTCAGTGAATCTAAAACTGGGCTAAGGCCATCACCATCGACCGTATCTCGGTCGATGGTCAAACGAAGCGTCTGCGGGACGTCCGCTTTAAAAAGAGGCACATGCCCCGGCCATCATACCAAAGCAACTTCACCAGATCGCCGCCGCCACAAAGTCCGATTTTGCCATTCACGGCTCAGCGCAAATGGCAAAATCGCGTCAGGCTGCGGGATTAAGCCCCCGGATCGCGCCGTCGACCAGTACCTTGTCGGCTGCGGCATCATGATTCTGCGCGATCAGTGTCGCGGCCGCGCCAGTGGCGGCATTGACGGCCTTCGCGCGGATCTCAGCGACGGCCGCACGCTCGGCCGCAGCGATCTTGTCGACGGCCATCTTCTGACGACGCTCGACCAGTGCGACGGTATTGGCCTTCGCATCCTCGATCAGCGTTTCCGCTTCATGCTCGGCCGATTTGCGCATGGCTTCGGCTTCGCCGGCGGCGGTCGCCAGTTTGGCCTCATATTCGGCCTTCAGCGCTTGTGCCTCGGCGCGAAGCTTGGACGCCTCGTCCAGTTGCGACTTGATCGCCGCGATGCGCCCGTCAAGCGCGCCACCGATCAGGGCGGGCACTTTCTTGAGGATCAGGATCAGGATGAACAGCGCCATGGCCAGGCTGACCCAGGCGGTCGCATCCAGGCCGACCGCCTTGGGGTCGGTATGCGGGACGACGCCCTCATGGGCGACGGTGCCGATCGGCTCCATGCCCTCCGAGTGGATCGCCTGATTCAAGGCGGGAGGGGCGTCGTGATGGGTCATTGCTGCATCAGCCATGGGCGAGTGCCGCCTTTACTGCGTTGCGGGCTGCGTCTTCGGACGCCTGCACGCCGGAAATACGAGCCACCATGTCACGCGCGGCATCGACCGCGACGGTTTCAATTTCTGCCAGCGCGGCAGTGCTGGCTATCTTGATCCGGGCCTCAGCCGCACCAATGGTGCCCGAAATCTCCGAATCCGCCGTCGCCAATGTCGCTTCCGAAGCCTTGGCGGCCCTGGCTTTGGCATCGGCCAGCGCGGCTTGCACCGCCAGCCGGCTTTCGGCGTCGCGCGCGCGGTAATCGGCTTCCGCCTCATCCGCGCGGGCGAATGCCGCCTTGGCCGCGTCCAGATCACCCGTGATCTTCGCATCGCGGCCTTCCATGGTCGCCTGCACCTTGGGCACCATGCCCAAACCGATGACGAAGAAGACGAAGCCGAAAGTCAGCAGCAGCCAGAAAATCTGGGAAGCGTAGGTTTCGGCGATTTGCGCGATTTGAGGCATTTTGGTCCGTTCGATCAGGGCGCGGTCGTCAGGGGTCGGGCGGGGCGGCCAAGCCACCCTGCCCGTTCCCAAGCGGATGTCAGGCCACGAACACCAGGATCATGGCGATAACGAACGCCAGCAGACCCAGAAGTTCGGCGGCGGCAAAGCCGATGAACAGGCGGCCCTGCTGACCGTCGGCAGCGCCCGGATTGCGCAGCGCGCCTTCCAGGAACGCGCTGAAGACATTGCCCACACCGAGGGCGGCGATGCCCGCACCAATCGCGGCCAGGCCAGCACCGAGCAGCTTTGCGGCTTCTGCGTCCATAGTCGTAACTCCTTTTTCTAAACCAATATAAACGTGAAATTATGTCGGAAAATCAGTGCAAATTCTCGGCATCGTTGATGTAGACCGAGGTCAACAGCGCGAACACATAGGCCTGAATGACGGCGACCAGCACTTCGAGCGCGCTGATGCCGATCATCAGCACGAAGCTGGCCGCGCCGACCGTGAAGCCGAAGAGCGGGCTGGCGTTGGCGCTGTTGATGACGAAGCCGGCGAGAACCTTGAGCAGGACGTGCCCGGCGGTCATCGCGACGAACAGTCGCAGGCCAAGGCTGAACGGCCGCACCATGAACGAGATCAGCTCGATCGGGAAAATGACCGGGATCATCGGCAGCGGCGTGCCATGGGGCACGAACAGCGAGAAGAAGTGCAGGCCATGCTTCCAGAAGCCGACGATCAGCACGATCGAAAAGCTCATGATCGCGAGCACGCCGGTCGCGGTGAAGTGGCTGGTGAAGGTGAAGGGGTGCATGCCGAACAGGCCCAGCGGCAACAATCCCAAGAGGTTGGCCAGCAGGATGAACATGAACAGCGAAAAGACGTAGGGGATATATTTCTTGCCGCCTTCGCCCACATTGGCGATCAGCAGGCTGCGGATGAACCCGGTGAAATATTCGACGGACATCTGCCAGCGACCGGGCACCATCTGGCGCTTCATGCCGCCCGCGACGAATATCCACAGCACGATCGCCGCGGCGACCATATAAAGGGCGCTGTTGGTGAACGCGATGTTGAACCCGCCGATCGACAGGTGATCCGTACCGAACAAGGGTTCGATCGCAAACTGGTGCATCGGATCGATTTTGCCGGATTGTGCCACGTTGACCCCTGTAACGTCTTGCATTCGGACTAGGACCAAGCGGCGTCCTTACGGATCGGAATGCTTCGTCGTCGTCAATCTGATGATGTTCCTGAACGCCGCCACGATCCCAAGACCGAGGAAAACGAGCAGGAGCCAAGGAGAAGTGCCCAGCAACCGGTCGAGAACCCAACCGATCAGCGCACCACCGACAAGACCACCGATCAGTTCGGCAAGAACCCTGTTGCCCAGACGCGATCCATCATCGGCCTGTTGCTCAGTTGTCCCCCGTCTGACCTGTTCGACATGTTCGGCCCGTGCGATCCGCTCCTCCAAGGATGCGATCCGCGCGTCTTCCCCTGCCGGGTCCTGCCCAGGCCCATTCGCAGCCATCCCATCTCCTTCCGTTCAGGCAAAACCTGTTACGGCGAGAGGCATGGAGCTTGCGGCTGGACCCGTCAAGGCGCGGCCCGTTTAGAAAGGCGTTTCCGGATAGTCAACCGTGCAAGGGCAGGAGAATGCGCCTTTGACGAAGCATAGACAAAAGTCCGCCAGTCAGATGGCTTTATTGGCCCGCAGTGGCGCAATAAGGCGGCAGCGCGATCGGCCCGGCCCCTTTGGTCTGCCACGCCGCACCGCCGATGCGATAGGCCTGACCCGGCTTCACCCGGCTGCTCAGCGTCTGACACCCGGTCGCGGCGGCGACATCCTGCACCGTGACCCCGCGCTTGCCCGCGAGATCGGTGTAGACGGCGCGGCGCTTGATGTTGATCGATTCGACCTCCGACCGCACATCCGCGCCGACCGATCCGGCGATGCCGAGATAGCCGTCCGCCTGCTCACCGACGGCGCCCGATGCCATGGCGCTGGCCACGGCGCCGGACTGGGCGCTCGCGGGCGTCAGCGAAACGAGGCCGGAAGCCATCACGATGGCGGCGATCATCAGGGATTTGCGTGTCATTGCGGGAACAACTCCGGGTTATTCTGAATAAGATCCTGCGCATCGCGTTGCAGCCGGACGACAACCTCCTGCTGCACCTTGACGTTGAGGTTGATTTCGATCGGCTTGTCGGGGGCTTTCACCTGGATGCAGCCACCCAGGGATAATCCCGCAAAACCGGCGAAACCCGCCATCATGATCGTTCTTATGTTCATTTGCGCTCCCCGTTTGGCACAATGTCGCTTTCCGCAGGCTGAACCACAAGCCCCTGCCGCAGCTTCTCCTGATATTGATCGCCCAGATTGTTGCGGATGAGCACGCTGGGATCGATGAAGGATTGGGCGGTGCCCATCAGCCCGCGAAAAGGCGCGGCGATCCTGACGTTGAAGATGAAGGGCAAGCCGACGAAACTGCGCGCAAAGCCTGCCGGCGCACCGCCGATCTGGCCGCGGTTAATGCCGTTGAATACGACATTGGTCACCATTTCGCCATCCAGCGCACCGTCCATCAGGATGGTCAGGCATTTATATTGCAGATTTTTGAGCGCGTCGAACGCGATCCGTCCCATCACCCCCAACTGCTCGTTCGACACCGGCCCGACATAGGATAATGTGCCCGACTGGCGCACCGGATCGCACGGAATCGTCGGCAGCACGCCTTCGGGCATGATGAGCGGCGGCATCCCCTGCTGCCGCGCGACCAGCACCCCGCCGGCGACGCGCCCGCCCTGCGCGCTGAAGATCAGCGGCATGATCCCGTCGAATGTCCCGGTCGCCGAAATATTCTTGAGGTCCATCGCCTGAATGAAGGCTCCGGCATCGAGGCCGATGACGCGGAAGGTCATATAGCGGTCGACATCCGCGCCGAAATCCATCGTCGTCGGCAAAAGGACCAGCTTCCCGCCCGAAAAGGGCCATTCACCGCCCTCGATATGGACGCGCTGCCCCGCTTCCAGTCGATACCGGACGATGCCGTCGCGCACCTCGACGCCGGGATTGACCAGCTTGACCCGCATTTCCTGTCCGGGCGCACTGACGAGGCCCAACAGGTCGGTAAAGCGCAATTGCCCGGTCAGTCCTTCGACCGGGCCGAAGGCGGCGGCAAGTTTGGCATTATCGGTGCGGAACTGGCCGGTGCTCGTCACTCCGGCGCGGTCCCAGGCGATATGCCCGTCGCCCGTCACGGTGGCGACGACATTGGCGACGACGCCCAGGGCGAGCGGCGTGACATCTTCGGGCTGGAGCGATCCGTCGAAGACCAGCTTGGGAACGAGCAGGTCGGCGCGCCCCTTTCCGCTGCCAAGATCATGGGCGATGTCGGCGGTGGCGACCAGCGCCCCATTGCGGCGGGCGCGCAGCGATCCACCCGCCGCGATCCGTCCGTCACGCAGCGTCAGCGCGAAATCGGGGACATTGAGCGGGACGAAGCGCGCCTTGGCCTGCGCGTCATGGACGGTCAGGCCCGCCGTGAATTTGAGTGTCCCACCGGCAAAGCCCCATTTACCCTCCGCCTTCTCGACGATCAGCGGAACCGAACCGATGCGCCCCCCGCCCCCGCCCAGCGTACCGCCAAAGCCGGCAGCGGCGGCACGGCCGGTCAGGCTCGCCGCCGTCAGTTGCACGGGCGCATCGCGCGGGCCGATCGCGAAGGTCAGGTTCGACAGGGAAAAGCCCGGCTGATCGAGCGTGAGCCGCGCCGAATCGGCGGTCAGCCGCATCGGGCTGCCCCCGCTGCTGCCCGTCAGATCGACCTTGCGGATCTCCGCCCCGCCGCGCACGCCCGCCGGACCCGCCGCGAACAGCGCGCCGCCCGAAAGCGGGCAGACGGTCTGCCGCACATTCTGCAACGTGAAGGACCCGGTCCGCACAGCATGAATGGCGAGCGGCATGCATCGCGCGTTGACGCTGACCGTGCCATTCGCCGCGATCACGCCACCCAACGGCATGCGCAGGCCGTGGAGCGCGCCACCCGGCAACGGGCCGTCGAGCGTGAGAGCCGTGTCGAAGCGCGTCTCGCCCCCCACGCCCGCGACGAAGCGGACCGGGTCTAGCGCCAGTCGCGCACCCGCGGCGGTATAGGGGTCCATGAACAACTGTCCGCCCAGCCCGCCGCCCGACCGACGTGCCAGCCGGAGGGCGACATGCGGCATCCCGCCGCCCTCGCTGGTGATCGCGCCGTTCAGCGCCCAGCCGATCGGCGCGCCTCCCGTCCCCGGCCATGTCAGCACCGCCTGCCCCTGCGGGTCGAGAGCCAGCGCCGCGCCGCTGCGCGCGGAAAAGCGGGTGCCGGTGAGGACCAGACTGCCCGTCCCGCCGCGCTGCACGATCGCCACTTGCGAGCGGACCATATTATCCCCGCTCGCCCGGCGCACCGCATCCGCGAATCGCGCGGCGAGCGGCCCGATCGGCGTTTCCTGCGTCGCATGGCGCAATCCCGTCAGCGGGTCGCGACCGGGCAGGCGCAGGTGACGGCCCGATAACTGGCCCTGAAAACGCGCTTCATCCCCGCCGACCTGCCAGCTTCCCGTCACATTGGCGTCCTGCGTCAACATAGTGGCGGCCGAAAGCGCGCGCGCGCGCAGGCGAAGGCGACCGGAGATGGCGGCACGAGTCCCGTTCAGGTCGATCCGCCCGGCCGGTTCCGCCAGCACGATGCTGCCCGAACGAAGGCCCTTGCCGGACAGACCCACCGACCCGCTCCAGCGATCCAGCGCCTTGCCAAGCCAGAGATCGAGGTCGGCGACCGGCTGCGCGACGGCGATGTTGCCGCAGGCGGTCGCCTTCGCGCGGATGGGGCCGGTCAGATGGGGCCGGCTGTTCTTCATGGCGATATCGACCAGTGCTCTGGCGTCCGCGATCCGGCACCCGGCCATGGCGGCGGCGGGCATCACAGCGGCGACTTTGCCGCGAAAGCCGGATCGCACATTGCCCGATCCATCGATTCGCAATCCGGCGATCCCGGCATCGGATTCCAGCCGCAGCCGCGCGTCGCGCAAGCCCAGTACGATATCGGGCAGGCTGAACGGAGCGGTCGAATCGGGGTCGCGAAACTTGTCCAACTCGCCGAGCCGCAGCAACCCGCCCCGATAGCTTGCGCGCATGCGGACGCCGCCAGCCCGGATCGCGGCCACATGCGGCGTCAGCCCCGCCAGCGCCAGATCGACCTCCACCCATTCCGCCGTCAGATCGGGATGAGCGGGATCACCGAGCAGGATATTTTCGATGCGCTGGGTACGAAAGCCGACCTGGGTCAGCGCATAGGTCGCCTGAACGCCGCGCCGGTTGAGTTCTCGACTGATGAAATTTTCCGCGATCGGCGCCCGTTGCGTCCACAGCGCGATCGCGCCGAGCGACAGCATCGCGCCGCTAACGCCAAGCCAGCGGAGCCAGCCCCGGCGAGCAGGATCGTCGCCGCCTTGTTCATCCATCCCTGTCGCCACCCCGGCTTCCAACTGCGTTCGTGATCCGTAACGCATCCATAACGTCCATGCCCGCCTAAATATCCTTGCCGCATAAATCGTCCGCGCATAGCGTCGCTTTTACTTTGCGAGAGACCCCGAATATTGGCCGATAGCGACGAAAAAACGGTTCCGCACGACGGTATGGGCCACCGCGCCCGCCTGCGCCAGCGCCTTGCCATCGGTGGGGGTGAGGGGCTGCTCGACCATGAACTGATCGAATATCTGCTGGCGCTCGCCATTCCGCGCCGCGACACCAAGCCGCTGGCCAAGGCTTTGCTCAGGACCTTTGGCGGACTGGGCGGGCTGATGGCGGCGGACTGGGAAGCGATTGCGCGCGTGCCGGGCATGGGCGACACCAGCGTGGCCGCGATCAAGATCGTGCAGGCTACGATGTTGCGCGTTCTGCGCGGCGCGGTCGAGGAACGGCCGGTGCTCGCAAGCTGGCAGGCGCTGCTCGATTATCTGCGCGCCGACATGGCGTTTCTGGGGGTGGAGCGCGTGCGCGTGCTGCACCTTAATACGCGCAACATGCTGATCCGCGACGAGCATATGGGTGACGGATCGATCGATCAGGCCGCGATCTATGTGCGCGAGGTGATCCGGCGGGCGATCGACCTGGGGTCAGCCTCGCTGATCCTGGTCCATAATCATCCCAGCGGGTCGCCCGAACCCAGCCGACAGGATATCGAAGTGACCCGGCAGATCATCGAGGCGGGCAGACGGCTCAACATCGCCGTGCATGACCATATCATCATCGGCGGTCAGGGGCACAGCAGCATGCGGGCGATGGGATTGCTTTAGAACGCGGGAGCGACCCGCTCAGCCGCCGAAACCGACCGACAGAAAATCGGGCATCGGGCCGTTCCAGCCATCGTCGGGGAGATCGTCCACCGGGTCGTGGCGTCGCGGGCGCGGGGCTGGTGCGGCGCGCGCCACAGGCTGCTCGGCGGGACGGCTATCCTCCTGACGGGGGCGCTCCTCCCGCTGCGGGCGCTCGCTGCGGGCGGGTCGATCTTCGCGCGGCTTACGCTCTTCGCGCGCTCGTCGTCCGGCCGGGGCCTTCTCCGCCTCGGGTTCAGCCTTCGCCCTCTCCTGCGGCGGCGCACCGGCGGGCGCGGCGACGGTTTCAATCTTCGTGCCGATCAGCTTCTGGATATTGTCGATCGCCTCGGCATCTTCCGCAGTGACGAATGTATAGGCCACGCCCGACGCCCCCGCCCGGCCGGTGCGGCCGATGCGATGGACATAATCGTCCGGGTGCCAGGGCGCGTCGAAGTTGAACACATGGCTCACGCCCTTGATGTCCAGCCCGCGCGCGGCGACGTCCGACGCGACGAGAATATTGACCGTACCGGCGCGGAAACGCTCCAGTTCGGCGATGCGCGAACCCTGATCGATATCGCCGTGAATTTCGCCCGATTTGAAGCCGTGGCGTTGCAGGCTCTTGTTCAGGTCCCGCACCGTCGTCTTGCGATTGCAGAACACGACCGCACTCGTCACATCCTCGGCTTCCAGCATGGCGCACAGCATGTCGCGCTTCTTGCGCGAATCGACCTTGACCAGCCGCTGGGTGATGTTGGTGGAAGCGGTCGCGGGGCGCGCGACCTCGATCGACTTGGGATTGTCGAGAAAACGGTCGGCCAGCTTCTTGATGACCGGCGGCATGGTCGCCGAAAACAGCAACGTCTGGCGCTGCGCCGGCAGCTTGGTGCAGATTTCCTCGATGTCCGGAATGAACCCCATGTCGAGCATCCGGTCCGCCTCGTCGATGACGAGCATCGAACAGCCGTTGAGCATGATCTTGCCCCGGCCGAACAGGTCCATCAGCCGTCCGGGGGTGGCGATCAGCACATCGACGCCCTTTTCCAGCGCCGCGATCTGATCGCTCATGTTCACGCCGCCGATGAGCAACGCCATCGAAAGCTTATGATATTTCCCGTATTTCTCGAAATTTTCCGCGACCTGCGCGGCAAGTTCGCGGGTCGGCTCCAGGATCAGGCTGCGCGGCATGCGCGCGCGGCTGCGGCCATGAGCGAGAATGTCGATCATCGGCAGCACGAAGCTCGCCGTCTTGCCCGTCCCGGTCTGGGCGATGCCGATGATGTCCTTCATCATCAGCACGGGCGGGATCGCCTGCGCCTGAATCGGCGTGGGCGTGTCATACCCGGACTCGGTGACGGCCCTGAGCAATTCGTCGGAAAGGCCGAGATCGGCAAAAGTCATTCAGTTGTCCGGGACAGGAGTTCGTCCGCCATGCACGAAACTGCGGCGGAAACGGCCGCGCATTGCGTAAATATCGCCGGTTTGTCAAGGGAATCGCGCAAAGCTGACTTCATCATCGACCGATTATGCGTTCAATCGTCCGGTTCCGCCTCCACCAGCCGCTTGAAGCTGTCGATCCCGCAGCTCAGGCCGCTGCGCGCCTGCAATTCATCGCGCCCCGAACAGAGCGAGCCATCATCGTCAGGCTCGACATAGAAACCGGAGTAAAAGCCCGCCGACGGGCAGCCCCGCTCCAGCCGGGCGCGATAGCGATGATTGTCGGCGAGAACCAGATCGACACCGCCGCCCACGACGATCGCCGCGCCGCGAATCGATTTGAGCGCAATGCAGCGCGGACCTTTCTTTTCACGCCACTCATCATGCGCCTGCGGCACGACGCGCGCGGGCGCCTTGCCTTTTCGCACCATTGGCACGCGAACGATGACGCGCTGCTCGATCGTCAGTTGCGCCCATTGAACGGGTTCCGCAACCGGCGCGGCAAGCAGCAACAGGACGGAATGAAACAAACTGGACCCCTTTTGTAATGTCAGCGTATCGAGGAACTGTTGAACCGTCGATGAATTCCGGGCCATAGTCCGTCCCATGATTGGACAGGCCATGATCGCGCGGTTTGAGGAGCTGCTGGGACCCAGGAGCGTCATCACCGATGCCGGGGACATCGCGCCCTGGCTGACCGACTGGCGCGGGCGCTTTCATGGCGCGGCGGCGGCGATCCTCGCACCGGCCGATACGGCGCAGGTGGCGGCTGTGGTTGCGCTCGCCGGGCGGCTGGGCGTGCCGCTGGTGCCGCAGGGGGGCAATACCTCGATGGTCGGCGGCGCAACGCCCCCGCCGGACGGCAGCGCGCTGATCCTGTCGCTGCGGCGTATGAACCGCATCCGCGCCCTGTCGGTCCCGGACAATCTGGCGCTGTGCGAAGCCGGCGTGATCCTGTCGGACCTGCATGACGCAGCCGCCGGCATCGGACGCCGCTTCCCGTTGAGTCTCGGCGCGAAGGGATCAGCGACGGTCGGCGGACTTATCTCCACCAATGCCGGGGGTACGCAGGTGCTGCGCCACGGGACGATGCGCGCGCTGGTCGAGGGGATCGAGGCGGTGTTGCCGGACGGCAGTATTTTCGACGGGCTGGACGCGCTGAAAAAGGATAATCGCGGCTATGACCTCAAACAGCTTCTGATCGGTGCGGAAGGGACGCTGGGCATCGTCACCGCCGCTGCGCTGCGGCTTGTGCCCGCCATCGCCGCGCGCGCGGTCGGATGGGTGGGCGTCGCATCGCCCGCCGCCGCGCTCGACCTGTTACGCCTCGCGGAATCGCAGATCGGTGCGGGCGTGGAGGGTTTCGAGATCATCGCC
This sequence comes from Sphingobium sp. FG11, assembly GCF_057809915.1. Lineage (NCBI taxonomy): Bacteria > Pseudomonadati > Pseudomonadota > Alphaproteobacteria > Sphingomonadales > Sphingobiaceae > Sphingobium > Sphingobium sp. FG11. The sequence continues at coordinate 11,214 of NZ_JBMDKW010000023.1, read as the reverse complement.
GACGATGGCCTCGCCCATGTCCTGTCCCATATTCCCGGCACGCGGCGGCCCATCGCCACGCCAGCGCCCTGGCACGTCCTGATCGAAGTCGATGATTCGGACCTGCACGAACCCGGACCGGGATCGCGACTGGAAACGGCGCTCGCACAGGCGCTGGACAAGGGCATCGCGATCGACGCGACGGTGGCCGTCAATGAAGCGCAGGCCGATGCCTTCTGGCGCATCCGCGAATCCCTGTCGGAAGCAGAGCGGGCGCAGGGTCCGGCGCTGCAATTCGACATCAGCGTGCCCATCGCCCGCATGCCCCGCTTCATGGTCGAGACGGCGGACGCCGCAGAGCGCGCCTTTGCCGGGACGAGCGCATCCTCCTTTGGCCATCTGGGCGACGGCAACGTCCATTTTCATGTGCGCGCGCCCAGGGGGACGCCGGATGGACCGGCGTGGATCGCGGCGCAGGGCAAGACGATCAGCGCCTTCGTGCATGATGCGGTGGTTGCGGCGGGCGGATCGATCTCCGCTGAACATGGCATCGGCCAGATGAAGCGCGCCGAACTGGGCCGACTGGCCGGCCCCGCCCGCCTCGCGGCGCTACGCGCGATCAAGGCCGCCTTCGATCCGCAAGGGATCATGAACCCGGACAAGCTGATCCCCCGCGCCGACGAGGGGTGAGGGTCTGTTTGGGAATGCGCCTTTAGCGCATTTCAGGTTGCCGCACCGTGCGCCAAATGGCGCATTCCCAAACAGTCTCTAAGACCCGACAAAGCGATTGCCTCGCGACGCCAAGGCCATTATCGCCATCGCCCAATATCACAGGCCCGTGGCGTGTCTGACGCGCCGCTTTCAAAAGAACGGACATCCCATCATGGCCAGCGCGCCCGCGAGCACCCTCCCCGTCTTTTACAATGATCTGATTCCGCTCAGCAGCGTCGATCATGCCGATTTCCGCAGCCGCTCCGTCGATGCCGCACCGTTCCTGGCGAGCCAGCATGCCGTGCCCCTGACCGTGGACGAATTCGTCGCGGCGCAGCGGTTCGTGCCGATCATCTTTTCGGCTGGCGACGAATCCGTGCCGCTGGCGCTGATGGGCCTGAACGAAGGCGTCAACACCTTCCTCGACGATGAAGGCAAGCTGCGCGGCCCGGCCTATGTGCCCGCCTATGTCCGCCGTTATCCCTGGATGCTGGCGAAGCTGCGCCCGGATTCGGACGAGCTGTCGCTGTGCTTCGACCCGACGAGCGAGGCCATCGGCCAGTTCGAGGACGGCCAGTTGTTGTTCGAGGACGGCAAGCCAAGCGAACTGACGCAGGGCGTCCTCAAATTCTGCGAGGATTTCGAGCAGGCCGCCGCCCGCACCGGCCAGTTCATGCGCGAACTGGGCGAAATGGACCTGCTGATGGACGGCGAGGTCGCCATCCAGATCCCCGGCAATGAACAGCCGTTCGTCTATCGCGGCTTCCGCATGGTGAATGAGGAAAAGCTGCGCGACATGCGTGGCGACCAGCTGCGCAAGATCAACCAGAGCGGCATGCTGCCCCTGATCCACGCGCATCTCTTCTCGCTCCAGCTGATGCGCGAACTGTTCGAGGCGCAGGTGCAACAGGGTAAAGGCCCGGTCGGCGCGCCCGTGCCGCAGCCGGTCGAAGCCTGAGCGGCGATCGTTTCGGCAAATAACCCATTAAGAATAATTCATTGAGAGTGGATGCATCCCGCCCTTGAAAGCTGCGGGCGGCTGGCCTATCTACTGAACATGCGATGCACCTGCCCCCCTTTCGGGTGTATCGTATGGGCGCCTTCCCCCTTTTGAAGGCGTCTCCTCCCTGAACCTTGGCCACCCCGTGCGAATCGCATGGGGTGGTTTTTTATGTGGTGCACCATTCCCGCTTTCGCTTGACGGAGCGCGGAGGCCCACCTAAACGCCAGCCCCTGCCGATCGCCCTGAGCGGTCATATGGCCCCTTCGTCTAGCGGTTAGGACGCGGCCCTCTCACGGCTGAAACACGGGTTCGATTCCCGTAGGGGTCACCAGGGCGATTTCAAATATTTGGCGTTCCCGATCCCGAAGATGTCTACCTTTCGGCAATGGATCGGTTTCAAGCGCAAATAGCGAGAAACGACGTGGCATGTCTTATCGTAGCTTGGTATCGTCACGAGCCTTGCAGCGATGGGGCCGGGACATTGAAGTAACCATCGAGGCGTCGTTAAAAATCGAATGGATCAGCGGTGGCGCCATCGCTCTTCACGCATTCAGGCGAAAGATTAAGCGCAAAAGAAGCGCCTTCGTCGCGAGATTGCGTTAGGCGCTCGCCGGGCGTTTGTAGTGCGGAGCCAAGTGCGTTTCGGTCGGCGCCCCGAGCAGCATCGATGCCTCCCGGTATCCGGGCATATTCCGTTTACCGGGACGTCGAGGGCGACGAGCGACGGCGTTTCAAGCCATTCCATCGGTTTCTTCCACCGTGATGTGGCAGAAGCGCGGACCGCAGCAGGCAAGCTCCGCCCGTTCGTTGGCATCGACCGCATCAGCACGTTCGCTGACGACCCTGCGTGGGCCAGCGGTCATGTCGACCGAATGAACCGCACCGTCAAAAAGCTTCTACTATGAAGACGAGGTCAGCTCCGGACGCGCCCGATTGTCGTTAAAAATCCCTCATGCTCCATTACGGAACACGGCCCTCTACCTCGATAAACCGGATCTCGCCGTCCCGATAATCGATCTGGCTGTAGATCAGCCAGGTGTTCATGAACGCAGGCCCCTGACGTTCCCGCACGAGCAAGCGTTCAGTCCATGAACCAGCCGGATGCACGGACTCCCAGAGCGGGCCGACCTCAAACCCCCTCGCCTCCAATTTTATCTTATGCGCTTCGAGATCCTCGACGCCATAAATCACGGCAAGCACGCCCTCGCCACGGCTATCGAGCCGCTCATACAGGCGTTCGTTCAACTCACTCCTTTCCTGCGTCGGCGCGACGATCTCCAGGCCGGTTGCCCAGTCGATGTAGAGCACCACCCCCACATGCGGTCGGTCGATACGCTGCAGTTTCGCATCCGTGAGCGCTTCAAGTTGCGCCGCATTGGCTTCGATCGTGTCCCATCTCGAAATATATGCCACATGATCGACATGATTTATGAAGCGTTTCATCGATCCTATTTCCGTATTCTATTAGGGTGAGCCATCTTATCCGAGGCGCGAAATGCGCGGCCCGGCGCACTAGCCGAACGGCTGGCAGGAGCGCCTTTTCAATTCGACGCCGATCCCGTTATGCAACCATCATCGTGGCATAGGCCGATAGCCTAGCTTGTTAGCGCTGAACGAGCCGACCCACAGCGTCTTGCCGATGGGAAGGGCAACGGACACCCCGGAAAATTGCGGATCGGCAGGCGCCTTGTCCAGGAACGTCACGGCCAATGTCTCGGGATTCACTGTCTCGACATGATAGCCATTCGTGCAAGGGAAGCCGTTTGCCTTCGCCGGGCAAGTATCGGTTCTCGCTCCCGCGGCGATGAGGCGCCCGTTCACCCAGTGGATATTGTCGGGGAGACCGCCCTTGATCTCGACGCTTTTCAACTTCCTGGCGGGGTTGGTGGTGGTGAAGGACGTGATCGCGCCATCTCCGATGGTGGTCGCGCTCTTGCTGTTGACATAGAGTGTCTTGCCGTCCGCCGACACTTCGATGCCATTATTGCCGACGAGTTCGGTCCCCGCCATGCGTTCGAACGCAGGCGCGCCGGGGGTCCATTTATAGACCGCTCCGGTCAGTTTCGGCACGCCTGTCCACCAGTCTTTGATGGTGGTGCCCGGATGGTTCATCACCGTCGCGTAAACGGTCCCGTCGGATGCCGCCACCACGGCGTTAGCTTCCAGCTTGCCGGACCAGGGGAGACACCCCGCCCAGGCCAAAACAGGCTTGCCGTGCGTCGTGTCGATGTCGAAGACCTCAATTCTTTCGCCGACGCCCGGATCGGTTCCGCCGTGATTGACCGCGTAGAGAGTCGCGCGACCGCGTCCGCGCTGGTGAAGGGCGATGCCGTGGATTGCCAGATCGTCGGGCGCTGGCTGGACCTTGCATTGGTCAAAAGGTGCGCGGGCCTTTGCGCCCGCCGGTGCGATCCACCGCTCCCATCTTTTGGTCGTCCCGTCGATGAGGTGAAGCCCGCTTCCAAGATGCATCCCGCTCGCGATGATCCAGCGGCCACCGGGCAGCGCCGCCAGATCTTCGGGAGCTTGGATACCGCACAGGAACTTGAGATTGCCGGAGGACGGGCATGAATCCACGGTCGGCTTGGCGGCAATGCCGGGCCATGCCATTGTCAAAAGACCGGCAAATAACCCGCCTGCCAACGCCGGAACCTTGTTCATGCAACTCTCCTGTCCACAACTCTCGGGGGCGTGCCATGAATTACAACAAGGTCGTAAAGCCAGTATTTTAATAGCAGAGCGCAATGGCCAGATTAATTTTGGCATGATACGACCGTGTCAAAATAACCAGAATGCGGTTCATTGATTCACGAGACTCTTACTATGGCGATATCTAACCATCATGCTCGTTCAGCACTGCAACTTTATTCATTACCAGAATGAGATATGGCGCTCATGCCGTCCAGGAGATTAATTGAACCGTCATTCAACTGAATTTTCTTTTAGGAATTTGTCACCTAAGATCGCATATACGTGCAGCACTTTCGCGTTGGAATACTTCTGCATAGCCGACCGCGTCCGGGCAGCGCGACCTCAATAGGTCGCGTTGGAAAAGCCTCCGTCGACCACCAGACTCTGGCCGGTGATATAGTTGGATTGCGCGCTACAGAACATCGCCGCGATCGCGCCGAAGTCGATCTCCGATCCGAACCGGCCTACCGGAATACCGATGGTCCTGATCGCCTCATCGATTTCCTCTTCCAGACTGTTCCCCTTCTCCGCGGCGCGACTGCCGTAAATCTCGCGGATGCCGTCGGTGTCGTGCATGGCCGGCAGGAGGCTATTGATCGTGACGCCATGGGGGGCAACGACCCGCGCGACCGCCACGGTATAATTGACCAGCGCCGCCCGTGGCGCGCCGGACAGAATGCGCCAGGGATGAGGGAATTTCACAGCGGCCGTCGCGATATTGAGGATGCGCCCCCAGCCGCGCTGACACATGCCATCGACCACGGATCGAATGAACTCGACCGGGGAGATGAAGGTCATGTCCAGATTGGCGCGCCAGTCCGCGTCCCCGATCTGGCGGAAGTCCTCGATATAGGGCGGGGGCGAACAAGTGCCGACGAAAATATCGGGATCGGGGCAGCGATCGAGAATGCGTTGCCGCCCCTCGACCGTCGCATGATCGGCCACGATCGCTTCCACCCGAGCGCCGGTCGCATCGCGGATCGTGTCGCAGGCTTTTTGAAGCCGGTCCTCATTGCGCGCGGAAATGAAGAGATTCACCCCCTCCCCGCCCAGCGCCAGCGCCGTTCCGAAGCCCAATCCCGCGCTGCCGCCATTGATGATGGCGCTGCGCCCCCGAATCCCCAGATCCATCGTTCCACCTCTCCTGCCGGAGTCAGATCCCCGACCTGTCCGGACTTGTCAGAGTTGCAAGCCGCCATCGACAGCCAGCGACTGTCCGGTGATATACTGCCCCTTGTCCGATAGCAGGAAGGTTACGGCGTCGGCGACATCCTCCGCTGTGCCGAACTTCTTCATGGGCAGCATCTTGCGGATGCCGTCGACCCATTCCTCGATCCCCGGCTTAGAAATCAGTTCCCCGCCGAGACCGGCATTGATGAAGCCCGGCGCGACACAGTTGGAGCGGATGCCAAAGCGCCCCTCTTCCAGTGCGACGCCCTTGAACAGCATCTCGATCGCCGCCTTGGGCGCTGCCGAACAGATGTCGCGCAACGGCACCTTTTCGACGGCGGCGGTGATGACCGCGACGAGCGACCCGCCGCCGCCCGCCTTCAGATGAGGCAAGGTGGCCCATACGAGATTGAACGCGGCGTTGACGTCATTGTCGAACACCTGCTTCCATTCGGCGGGTGTGATCTTGTTCAGAAACTTCATCGGGATGTGTGGACCGGCGGCATAGACGACCGAATGCACGCGGCCAAACCGCGCCGCTGCCGCATCCACGAACGCTTTCATGGCGTCCGGGTCGGTATGATCGACGGACATGGCCAGCGCCTCGCGCCCCGCCGCCTCGACCTTCGCCACCACCGCATCGGCGGTTTCCTTGCGCGACCGATAGGTGAAAGCGACGTTGGCGCCGGCAATGGCCAGCGCTTCGCAGATCGCCGAACCGATCCCGCCGCTGCCCCCCGCGACGATCGCCACGCCTTCGTTGAACGCCTTTTCCATCCCTGACCCTCTTTCCACTTAAAATCTTGCGGCGGTTCCGCTTATGGTGCAGGCCCCGCCGAACTGAATTAGTTCACGCATACTATACAGGGATCGTCAAATGCCCAACCCCGAAATCATCATCACCGAAATTGACGCGGTGCTCCATGTCGCATTCAATCGGCCGGAAAAATACAATGCGATCAGCATGGAAATGCTGGACGGTCTGCGTGAGGCGACCGCGCGATTGCGCGACCGCGACGACCTGCGCGCGATGCTGCTGACGGCGAACGGCAAATATTTCTCCGCGGGCATCGACCTTAATGGCGGCCTGGCCCCGGATGCGTCGATCAAAAGCCCCAAGGCGTTCCGTAGCTGGTATCGGCAGGGTGCGGGCAGCCTGCATGGCCTTGGCGATGAATGGGAAGCGATCGAAAAGCCGATCGTCGTCGCCTTTCAGGGACCATGCCTGGGCGGCGCGCTGGAACTGTCGCTCTGCGCCGATTTCCGCATCGCCAGCACGGGTGCGCGCTTCGGCCTGCCGGAGATCAGCTTCGGCGCATTGCCCGGATCGGGCGGCACCAGCCGTCTCGTCCGGCTGGCGGGACCGCATTGGGCGCGCTGGCTCGTCCTCGCCAATAAGCAGGTCGATGCGGAGCGCGCGCTGGCCATCGGTCTGGTGCATGATGTCGTCGCGCAGGACGAACTGACGGAAAACGCCCTCGCCTTCTGCCGCTCGGTGGCGGCTCTGCCCCCCGAGGCATTCGGCGCGGGCAAGCTGGCGATCGAACTGGCGACCGATCTGGAGCGGGCGCAGGCGCGCAATGTCGAGCGGCTGGCCGTCAGCGCGCTGTTTCAGGGCGCCGAGTTGCATGAGCTGATGCGCGCCATGCAGGAAAAGCTCGCGTCGAAAAAGAGCTGAGGATAACTGTTTGGGAATGCGCCTTTTAGCGCATTTCCAGACGGACTTTCAGAGCTTTTCGATAAAGCTCTGCCACTGCGCCGTCAGCCGCTCCCGATGATCGGGGGCGGCGATGGCGATCAACGCGGCGGCGCGCTCCGCATGCCCGCCGCCGCGCAGATCCGCCAGGCCATATTCGGTCACGACGATATCGACATCCATCCGGCTGAGCGATACCGGGCCTGACCCGGCATTGGGCGGGACGATCCGGCTGATCGCGCCCTTGGCCGCCGTTGCCGCGAGCGCCACGATCCGCAGGCCGCCCGCGACCTTGGCGCCCCGCGCGAAGTCGGTTGCGCCGCCCGGACCGGACATGAATCCCTTTGGCCCGACCTCGGCATAGACTTGCCCGAACAGGTCGATTTCCGTGGCCGAGTTGATGGCGAAAAAGTCGGTAATCGCGCCGATCGTCACCGCATCATGGGTGTAGGCCACAGGTTCGAAACGATAGGCCGGACCCGTAATGGCGCGGTACAGCCGCTCCGATCCGATCGCCACGCCCGCGATGACCGACTGTCCCGACGCGAGCGCGCCCGCCTCTTCCAGATCGACGATGGCATCGCCGATCAGGCCGGAATGGACCCGCAAATTGCGACGCCCGGTCAAGGCGCGGAATACCGCGCCGGGCACTTTTCCAAGGCCGGTCTGCAAGGTCGCGCCATCGGGAATCAAGGGCGCGACATGGCTCGCAATCGCGTCGGCCACCGCATCGCTCCCGGCGTCAGGCGTACCGAGCAGGACTTGCGGCGCTTCGACCGTGGCGGTGATTTCCGCCAGCGGGATCCGCGCGCCGCCGCGCGTATGCGGCATAAGCGGATTGATATGGGCGAGCCGCACCGGAATATGGGGCCAGAGTTCAGCGAGGAAATCCACCGTCGGCCCGAAACTGCACATGCCCTCATCATCCGGCGGGGAGACCATCATCAACGCCGCATCGGGTACATCGCGCAACAGGCGCTGGCGAATATCGGCATAGCAGAACGGCAGGAACCGCACCGCCCCTCCGGCCGCCTTCAATTCAGGCGTCAGAAAAAAGGTTTCCGTGACGCAATCCGGATTGGCGAGATAGGTGCGGCGATTGAGACCGGGCACGAATATCCCGGTGAACGTCATCGGCCCGAGCGCCGCCCCGGCCCGCTCCACCGCATCAGCAAGTAACAGCGATTCCGCCGAACATCCTGAAACAAGTATCCGCCCGCCAGCAGGCAACATCGCCACGAGGGCATCGACGTCCAATTCGATCGGCATGTTTTGAAAATTCCCTGAGCGCGGCCAGAGGCCCAAGCCGGCAAAAGGAATATTTACAAGCGGGCCACTTGCTGTCAATCAGCATCTAGTATGTAGAGCCTAGACGGGGTGGCGTAAAAATGGCGGGTCTGTATTTCGACCAGTTTGAGGTCGGTCAAATATTCAAGCATGAAATCCGCCGGACCGTGACGGACATGGACAATATGCTGTTTTCGTCGCTGACCTATAATCCGGCGCCGATCCATATCGACCATGCCTATTGCGCGGAAACCGAATTCGGCAAACCGCTGATGAACTCGATCTTCACGCTCGGTCTGGTGATCGGCGTGTCGGTTCAGGATACCACGCTTGGCACGACCGTCGGCAATCTGGGCATGAGCGACACGAAATTTCCCAAGCCGGTTTTCGCGGGCGACACTATTCGCGCCGAAACGCGCGTCGATGCGCTGCGGCCGAGCGCGTCGCGGCCGGGACAGGGCATCGTGACCTTCGAACATATCGGTTATAATCAGCGTGACGAAATCGTCTGCTCGACGAAGCGCAACGCCCTCATGATGGGAAGCCCGGCATGAAATTGCGGTCGATGCTTTTCGTCCCCGGCGACAGCGAGCGCAAGTTTGCCAAGGGTTCATCAGTGGGCGCGGACGCGCTGATCCTCGATCTGGAGGATGCCGTCGCGCCGTCGATGAAGGATGCCGCGCGCGCGCATGTATCGTCGCTGCTGGATGACAGGTCGGATCGTTCGTGGCGCTTCTTCGTCCGGGTGAACCCGTTCGATACCGGCATGACCTTTGACGATATGGCCGCCGTGGTGAAGCCGGGGCTGGACGGGTTGCTGATCCCCAAGACCAATTCCGCCGATGATGTGGTGCGCATCGGCGCGGAACTCGATCGCCTGGAAAGCCTGGCGGGCATGGAACCGGGGACGGTCAAGATCGCCGTTGTCGCTACCGAAACGGCGCGGGCCATGTTCAACCTCGGCAGCTATGCGCCGGCTCATCCGCGTCTGGTCGCCCTGACCTGGGGCGCGGAGGATCTGGCCGCCGCCATCGGCGCGACGGATAATAAGGAGGAGGACGGCAGCTGGACCTTCCCTTATCAGGTGGCGCGGGCGCAATGCCTGTTCGCGGCGACCGCCGCCGAAGTGGCGCCCCTCGATACGCTCTATGCCGACTTCCGCGATCCCGAAGGTCTGGAGCGGGATTGCCGCCGCGCCCGGCGCGACGGTTTCACTGGCCGTGTCGCCATTCATCCCGATCAGGTCGCGATCATCAACCGCGCCTTTTCGCCCACGCCAGAACAGATCGCCGAAGCGCAGACGATCGTCGATGCCTTCGCCGCCGCGCCCGATGCCGGGACGCTCGGCATCGGCGGAAAAATGTACGATATCCCCCATCTTAAGGCCGCACGCAGAACGCTGGCAGGAGTATAAGACATGTCCGATCCCCGCCCCCTCCCCACCCAGGAAGAGCGCGACGTCATTCGTGAAGGCGTGCGCGCCGTCGTAACGCGTTTCGATGACGAATATTGGCTGGCCCGCGACGAGGACGGTGTATTCCCGTTCGAATTCCACAAGGCCATGGCCGAAGGCGGCTGGCTCGGCATCACCATGCCGGAGGAGTTCGGCGGCGCCGGCCTTGGCGTGACCGAAGCGGCCATCATGATGAACGAGGTCGCCAGCCATGGCGGCGGCATGACGGCTGCCTCGACCCTCCACATCAACCTGTTCGGGCCGCATCCGATCGTCGTCAAGGGCACGCCGGAACAGAAGGCGCGCTGGGTGCCCCGGCTGATCGCGGGCGAGGATCAGGTCGCGTTCGGCGTGACCGAGCCTGACGCCGGCCTCAACACCACGCGGATCAAGACGTTCGCGGAAAAGGTCCCCGGCGGCTATGTCGTGCATGGGCAAAAAGTCTGGACTTCGACCGCGCAGGTCGCCAGCAAGATCCTGTTGCTGACCCGCACCACCCGCATTGAGGATTGCGCCCGCCCGACCGATGGCATGACCATCTTCTATACCGATCTCGACCGTAGCAAGATCGACGTTCACAAAATCCCGAAGATGGGCCGCAAGGCGGTCGATTCGAACGCGATCTTCATCGACGGCCTGTTCATCCCCGATGAGGACCGGATCGGCGAGGAGGGCAAGGGCTTTTCCTATCTGCTCCATAGCCTCAATCCCGAACGGATCCTGATCGGCGCCGAAGCGATCGGCGTCGGGCAGGACGCGCTACGCCGGGGTGCGCAATATGCGCGCGAACGCGTCGTGTTCGATCGTCCGATCGGCCAGAATCAGGGCATTCAGCATCCGCTGGCCGAACGCTGGATGTATCTGGAAAGCGCTTGGCAGATGGTGATCCGGGCCGCCGAACTCTATGACAGCGGCCTGCCCTGTGGTGCGGAAGCGAACGCCGGCAAGTTCCTGGGCGCGCGCGCCGGACAGGAGGCCTGCTGGCAGTCGATGGCGACGCATGGCGGCTTCGGCTATGCCAAGGAATATCATGTCGAGCGGCTGTATCGCGAAGTCGCGATCACTCGCCTTGCCCCGATCACCGAACAGCTCATCATGAGCTTTATCGCTGAAAAGGTACTGGACCTGCCCAAAAGCTACTGAGCCGGAGTTTCGGCCGTGCAATGAATGGCGGGGGGGGGGGGGGGGGGGGGGGGGGGGGGGGGGGGGGGGGGGGGGGGGGGG
>NZ_JBMDKW010000022.1:0-43659 GCF_057809915.1 Sphingobium sp. FG11 | reverse complement strand
TCCTTACAGAGCCTGAATCAGATCGCGCCTCTCAAATCAATGGGTCCTGACCCTAAACTTGGCGCCGAACTCCGGCGGAAAGTAGGTCGGTACGCCGAGAGTGAGCGACGCGATACGCGCTCCGGCCCGATTTTCGATCAGCAAATAACCTTCGCCAACCTCGCCAACCGTGCCGATCTGGCTGATGATAGTGCCTGTCGCGTTGTTGACGACCCGGGTGGGGCCTTGCGCCACGATCGTCTGGTTATTGGTTGTGACGGCGACATCGCAAGGGGCAGCGAAGGTGCCGGGGCAGGCTTGCGCGAAGGCGGGGTTAGCGGCGGCAAGCGCATAAAGGCTCGCACCCAAGAAAATGCTGTTGCGTGCGTGGTTCATGCTGGTCTTCACGGCAATATTCCTCCCCGTTCAATCGCTTCAGGTTATTGACCTGTGCCCGGTCACGCGCCGCGCACCAGTAAAGACGGGGCGGCACAAGGCAGACGATGCGATCAACCTGTTAGGGTAAAAAGGAAATTTAGGGCTTGTGGCAAATTGCGGTGAATTGCGGCGAATGGCGGTGGCGGGCCTTAGAGACTTTCAAACGCTGGTGCGGGCATGCGGACATGACCCAGCAAGCGCATCACTTCGGTATCGTTGCGCCACCGGGCCGCAATCCTTGCGGTGATGCCGGGGGAATACCATCGCTCCCCAACGACCACCGCCTGCCGCATAAGGGCAAGCAGGGCAGACCTGTCACCCATGGCGGAGGCGTAGAAAGCGGGAACTTCATGAATCCGACGCGTGCCCAGCGCGATCTCCCGCTCGGCGTCAGCGATCAAAGCGCGATGCGCGGTCGCCGGATTTGCCGCGACTGCGGCCCGCAGTTGGCGGGCGAGATTAACGAGCTGCGGCTCCTTGCGGGTCGCCGCCAGGTCGTTATAGGCGCGCGATGCCCCGGCCATGTCGCCAAGACCGATATAGACCCAGGTCAGGCAATTATTGATGGTCGCATCGTTCGGATGGCGCTTGCGCAGCGCCGTGAGCAGCCCTAGCGCCATTTGGTCCCGTCCAGCCTGCCATTGAGCGCAGGCATATTCGATCGCGATGGTCTGAGAGCCGGGATCGAGCAGCTTGGCGCGTGCATAGTGGCGCTCGGCTGCCGAGCTGGCGCCCATGTCAGCAAGCATGTTGGCGAACCAGAAATGTGTTTGCGCATCATCACTGTCCAGTTCTAGCGCCGTCTTGAATTCGCGCAGCGCGCTCGTTGGATCATTGTCCCACCAATATTCGACGAAGCCGAGCGCGCGGTGTCCGCTGGCAAGATCGGGGTCCAGTTCGATAGCGCGTTGTGCGGCGATTCTTGCTGCGCCGAAAGCACGGGCGTCGGCTATATCGCCATATTCGCGGGTAATGAGCCAAGCTTCGGCCAGCCCCGCACGCGCGGGCGCGAAATCCGGTTCCTGTCCGATGACCCGTTCGTATAGCCGGATCGCGCGTCGCAGATCGGGGGCGGTGCGGCGGCCCCAGGCATCGCGCGCGGCGACATAATCGGCCGCGACGCTCGGCGAGAGCGGTATGCTCCGGTGCTCCTTACGGGCGGCATCGACACGAGCGCTGGCGACCCATGCCGCCAGGGCTAGGCATGACAGGGTAATGCTAATCCAGATCGCCATGGGGCGCCAGCGGGGCGAGCGGGGAGGGGAATCCGTTGCCGGAAGTAGGGGCGTTGGGAGCAGAGCTGTCGATTCGTCCGCGGCCACTTCATCGATGTCGTGTGCGCCGGGGAGGTCTTCATCATGAGCGAGAATGGACGGCTCGGGCGATCGGTTCGCCCCCGAAGCGGCATTGGCGAGCGCCCAGGCGGTCAATTCCGCTTCAAAAGCGAAGACGGATTTTTGCTTGCCACCCGGGATTTGATGAATGGGCAAGTCCCGTTCCCGCGCCCATCTGGCCACGGTCGTCCGGTCCTTGCCAAAGAAGGCGGCGATCGCCTTCCAACCGTTCAGCCTTGCCCCTGCCCCAATCATTCGCCTGATCTTTAAGTCGCTGTGTACGGATGATTAATCGATCCGTAGAAATTCGCAACTTATCTTTGGCCCAAGATAATCTTGACTGCGATCAGTCTTGGGTACGGAAAGATTGCGCCGCGGCGCAGGCCAGTTGATCGGCTCTTTCATTTTCAGGGTGGCCTGCATGGCCCTTGACCCATTTCCAAAGGACGCGATGGCGGGCGGTTGCTGCGACCAGAGCCTGCCACAATTCGGCGTTCTTGACCGGCTTTTTGTCTGCGGTCTTCCATCCATTTTTCTGCCAGCCCAGCACCCATTTGGTGATGCCGTCCAACACATATTTGCTGTCGGTGAAAAGCGTGACGCTGCATGGACGTTTCAGCGCGTTCAGCGCTTCGATCGCGGCCATCATCTCCATGCGGTTGTTGGTTGTCTGCGCCTCGCCGCCCGATATTTCCTTTTCATGGTCGCCCGACCGGATGATCGCACCCCAGCCGCCTGGCCCCGGATTGCCCTTGCACGCGCCGTCGGTAAAGATTTCGACGCTCGTCAAATCGCTCATGCGCCGAGCAGTTCCTCTGGACTGGACGCGGCGTAGAAGTCCAGCCGCTGCAGATAGGCGAGCGGGTCCTTGCGCGTGACCAGCGCGTCGGCGGGTGTGTTGATCCAGTCGAACGCCCGCGTCAGCAGAAAGCGCAGCGCCGCGCCCCGGCACAGGATCGGGAAGGCCGCCCGTTCCGCGTCTGACAGGCCGAATGTCGCGGCATAGCCCGCCCCCAACGCCGCGCCGCGTTCCGGGAACCATGTCGCGCCGTCCTGGCTGAAACACCAGGCGCTGTGAGTGACGGCCAAATCATAGGCGCGGATGTCGGTGCAGCTGAAATAGAAGTCGATCAGCCCGGTCACGCTGTCGCCCAGCATCAGCACATTGTCCGGAAAGAGATCGGCGTGAATGACGCTGTGGGGCAGGTTGGACGGCCAGTGCGCATCGAGAAAAGCCAGTTCTTGCGCCACCCGATCGCGCAGGCCGGGGGCGATCCGATCGAAATCTTCGCCGCATCGAGCGGCGAGATCATGCCATCCCGCAATGTCCAGCGCGTTGCACCGCGTGCCCGCAAAGCTCGTCGCCGCGCGATGCAGATCGCCGAGCGCCGCACCCGCAGCCCTCGCCTGTGCAGGGGTCGGCTCCGTCACGGAAATGCCGGTCAGAAATTCGATCAGACAAGCGGGGCGACCGGCGAGTTGCTGCAACCGCTGCCCGTCGCGGTCAGCGATGAAGCGGGGGACGAGGCACCCATGCGCACCCAGATGGTCGAGCAGGTCCATGAAAAAAGGGAGGTCGCTTTCGTCCACCCGCTTTTCATAGAGGGTCAGGATATAGCGGTGGCCGGTGCCGTCCGACCCGGTGGTTTCCAGCAGATAATTGCTGTTTTCGACACCCTCTGCGATTCCCTTGGCGGACACCAGCGATCCCGCGTCGTAGCGGGTCAGGAAGGCGTCGATCTCTTCGGCCGGAACATGCGTGTAGACGGCCATCTTATGCTGTTTCCAGTCCGCGCGGCAGTTTGAATGCAATCGTTTCACGCGCCGTTTCGACTTGTTCCTCGGTGATGGCGAAGCGCTCACCGATATGATCCACGACCTCGCGCACCAATATTTCGGGGGCCGATGCGCCCGCCGTCAGGCCGAGAGTGCCCACACCGTCGAGCCAGGCGAAGTCAATCTCGCTCGCGCGCTGGATCAGCCGGGCGCGCGTGCCGGCGCGTTCGGCGACCTCGACCAGCCGCAGCGAATTGGAACTGTTGGGCGCGCCGATCACGAGGATCGCGTCGCATGCCGCCGCGATCGCCTTGACCGCGGCCTGCCGGTTCGACGTGGCGTAGCAGATATCCTCGCCGCGCGGGGCCTCGATGGCCGGGAATCGGCGGGTCAGTACCGCGACGACGGCGGCGGTGTCATCGACCGAGAGAGTGGTCTGCGTCAGGAAGGCCAAGTTGCCGGGATCGACGACCTTCAATGCCTCGGCATCCTCGACTGTCTCGATCAGGGTCATCGCGCCGTCGGATACCTGGCCGAATGTGCCGATGACCTCCGGATGGCCCCGATGACCGATGAACAGGATATGGCGGCCCAACTCGACCTGCCGTTCGGCCTGGCGATGGACCTTGCTGACCAGCGGGCAGGTGGCGTCGAGATATGGAAGCGCGCGCTCGCCTGCTCGTTCGGGCACCGATTTGGGCACGCCGTGGGCGGAAAACACCACCGGCATGCCATCGGGTACGGCGTCCAGCTCTTCCACGAATACCGCGCCCTTGGCCCGCAGATTATCCACGACATATTTATTATGGACGATTTCATGCCGCACATAGACCGGCGCGCCATATTTCTCGATCGCCTTTTCGACGATGATGATGGCGCGGTCCACGCCGGCGCAAAAGCCGCGGGGCGCCGCGATCAGCAGCTTCAGGGACGGGCGGGTGACCGGGGGCGCGTTCATGGCGAGCGGCTTAGGACAATGTGCGCGAAGAGAAAAGCGGCTTCCTTTCGGTTGCGTGCGCGGCGGGGGATGGATAAGGAAGCGCTCATGCCTGTGGCCTAAGGGCCGGTGCTTGCTGGCATGCTGCAAGGAATTTCTGCCTGTGACCCTGCCTGTGATTGTGTCTCGTATCGCGCTGACCGGAATGCTCGCCATCGCCCTTGCGGGATGTTCGCGACGGGGTGAAATCGACGCCACGGGCGGTATTGTCGCGGTGCGGTCCGCCTGTCCGGCGGCGGCCATTCCGGCTTATACCGGCGATATCACGCTGTTCAGTCCGGCGCAGAGCCGCGACGCTTCGGCGATCGATGTGGTCGCGAACATCACCGATCTGCGCTCTACCTGCGCTGACGGCGCGCAACTCTACACCGACGCGAATTTCGTCGTGAACGCTCGCCGCAGCGATGCGAGCGCGGCGCGACAGGTGACTTTGCCCTATTTCGCGACCGTGGTGCGCGGCGGCAATGCGGTGGTCGCCAAGCGGATCGGTCAGGTGACGCTCAATTTCGCCGCCGGCGAATATCGCGCCAGCACGAGCGCCAGGGCCGGGTCCTATGTCGACAAGGCGCAGGCGACGTTGCCGACCGAAATCAGCGACAAGATCACGCAGAAGCGCAAGGCCGGCGACGCGGACGCCGCGATCGACCCGTTCGCGCAGCCCGATGTCAAAGCGGCGTTGCAGCGGACGAGCTTCGAACTGCTCGTGGGGTTCAACCTGACCCCGGATCAGCTGCAATATAACGCGACCCGTTAAGTCCTAACCTTCCCCGTTCGGGCTGAGTTTTCAGGCCCTGACTCCCAAGTTGAGAGCAGCCCTTCGACAGACTGGCACGAGCGGGATCGACAGAAAGTTCATCCCGTGTCCCTCTATACCCGTTTTGCCGCTCATCTGAACGCCGTACTCGACGCGCTGGAGGCGGAGGGCGCTTTGCCCGCCGGTCTCAACCGTAAGGCAGTCACGGTCGAGCCGCCGCGCGATGCGAGCCATGGCGATCTCGCCACGAACGCCGCCATGGTTCTGGCCAAGCCTGCCGGCACGAATCCGCGCGCGCTCGCGGAAAAGATCGTTGCTGGATTGGAGGCGCTGGACGAAGTCGCAAGCGCGGCCATCGCGGGGCCGGGCTTCATCAACCTGACGCTGACCGACGCGACATGGCGCGATGAACTCGCCGCGCTGCATGACGCAGGCGATGCCTATGGCCGGTCGGACATCGGGCAGGGCGTCACCGTCAATGTCGAATATGTTTCCGCCAACCCCACCGGACCGATGCATATGGGGCATTGCCGGGGGGCGGTGGTGGGCGATGCGCTCGCGACGCTGCTCGAATATGTCGGGCATAAGGTTATCCGCGAATATTATATCAACGATGCAGGTGGTCAGGTGGACGTGCTCGCGCGATCGGTGCACCTGCGCTATCGCGAGGCGCTGGGTGAGGACGTCGGCGCGGTGCCGGAGGGTCTGTATCCCGGCGACTATCTGGTCCCGGTGGGGCAGGCGCTGGCGGCGGAGCATGGCGACAGGTATGTGAGCGCGCCCGAGGGCGAATGGCTCGTGCTTTTTCGCAGCTTTGCCGTGGCGCGGATGATGGACATGATTCGCGACGACCTGGCGCTGCTCGGCATCCATCATGATATTTTCGCGTCCGAGGCGGAGTTGCAGGCGGCGGGCAAGCCCGACGAGGCCGAAGCCTGGCTGCGCGCGCACGACCTCGTCTATGACGGCGTGCTCGAAGCGCCCAAGGGCGAGCTGCCCGATGATTGGGAGCCGGTGGTGCTGCCGCTGTTCCGATCGACGCAGTTCGGGGACGATCAGGACCGGCCGATCAAGAAATCCAGCGGCGCGTGGACCTATTTCGGCGCGGATATGGCCTATCATTTCCAGAAGGCGCAGGCGGCCGACCAGTTGATCGACATATGGGGCGCGGACCATGCGGGCACGGTCAAGCGCATTCAGGCGGCGGTCGCGGCGCTGACGGAAGGCAAGGCGCGCTTCGACGTCAAGCTGATCCAGATGGTGCGCCTGCTGCGCGATGGCGAGCCGGTGAAAATGTCGAAGCGGGCGGGCAATTTCGTGACGCTGGCCGATGTCGTGCGCGAAGTCGGCAAGGATGTCGTCCGTTTCACCATGCTGACGCGCAAGGCCGATGCGCAGATGGATTTCGATTTCGCCAAGGTGGTGGAGGCGTCGAAGGACAATCCGGTCTTTTACGTGCAATATGCCCATGCGCGCATTTCCTCGCTCGATCGGCGCGCGGCGGAGGCGGGGATGGCGCTGCCCGATCCCGACCTGTCCCGGCTTGGGACGGAGGAATTGGGGCTGGTCAAGCTCGCCGCGCAGTTCCCGCGCGTGGTGGAGGGCGCGGCCCTGACGCGGGAACCGCATAGAATCGCTTTCTATCTCAATGACTTGGCATCGGCGTTCCATAGCTGGTGGAATGCGGGTAATGATCGGCCGGAGGCGCGCGTTATTCTGGCTGGCGATCCCGCGACCACATCGGCGCGGCTTTTCTTAAGTCGCGGAATAGGGCAGATAATCCGTAATGGCCTCGCCCTGATGGGCGTGGTCGCCCTGACGGAAATGCAGTGATGCGGACGGAGTGCTGAGCGATGGGCGATTATGCGCGTGGCGAACTCGATTTCGATGATGAGGACCGGCTGCCCTGGCTGGAGCCGGCCATTGACGATGACGATGAAGAGCGCATTTCGCCGCTGCGGCTGCTGGGCCTCATCATCGTCGGTCTGGCGTTGATCGGCGCGGTCGTCGCTGGCGTATGGTGGTTGCAGAATCGCGGCAACAGCAACGGCGATGCGGGCGAGGGCAAGCTGATCGCGTCCCCCGGCCCGAACTATAAAATTGCCGCGAACGAGGCCGACGCCAAGAAGTTCGAGGGCGAGGGCGACGCGAGCTATGCCGCGAGCGAGGGCGTCGTGCGTGATGGCCGGATCGATCCCAGCCGCGTGCCAGAGGCTCCCATCACCAAGACCACGCCCGCGCCGACCAGCGGCACGAAGCAGGCCGTCACGGCGAAGCCGTCGCAGAAGGTGAGCGCGCCGGTCGAGGACGAAACCCATGCCAGAGCGACCACTGCCGCGCCCAAACCCGCGAGCGGCGGGGGCATGATCCAGCTGGGCGCCTATGGCAGCCAGTCGGGCGCGAGGGACGCATGGACAAGGCTGTCGAAGCGTTTCGCCTATCTCGCGCCGCTGACCAGTTCGGTCGAATCGGCGGCGGTGGGCGGCGGCACCGTCTATCGCCTGCGCGCGACCGCCGGCTCGCAAGCGGCGGCGCTGTGCGGCCGGCTGAAGGTCGCGGGCGAAAGCTGCATCGTCGTCAATTGAGCGTCGCGGCCCTGAACTAGCCTTCGACAGCGCTTGTCGAAGCGGCTAGCATTACGCGCATGAAACCAGTTATTTTCGGCATCGCCGGCGAAGCATTGAGCGCGGACGAGCGCCGTTTCTTTGGCGAGGCGGAGCCAGCGGGCTATATCCTGTTCCGGCGCAATATCGCGGACAAGGCGCAGCTGCGGGCGCTGACCAACGATCTGCGCGCGTTGCATGGCCGCGACGATCTGCTCATCATGATCGATCAGGAAGGGGGCCGCGTCGCGCGGATGCAGCCGCCGGTCTGGCCGGCATTCCCGCCCGGCGCCGTGTTCGACCGGCTGTACGATATCGCCCCCTCCAGCGCGATCGCCGCCGCCAGAGCCAATGGCCGGGCGATCGCCGCGACCTTGCACGAGGCGGGCATCACCGTCGACGCGCTGCCTTTGCTCGACGTGCGACAGGACGGGGCGAGCGACATCATGGGCGACCGCACGCTGGGCGGCGAACCGATGCGCGTGGCGGCGCTGGGCCGCGCCACGCTGGAAGGGCTGGCGGAGGGTGGCGTCGCCGGGATCGTCAAGCATATGCCGGGCCATGGCCGCGCGCTTGTCGACAGCCATCTGGAACTGCCGGTCGTCACCGCGGAGGAGGCGGCGCTGGCGACCGATCTCGCGCCGTTCAGGACGTTGCGGCACTGGCCCATCGGCATGACCGCGCATGTGATCTACACCGCCTGGGATGCCGAGCGTCCCGCCAGCCTGTCACGTTTCGTGATCGAGACGATCATTCGCGGACGGATCGGCTTCGACGGGCTGCTGATGTCGGACGATCTGGATATGAAGGCATTGCATGGCAGCATTCCGCAACTGGCGGCCGATGTCGTCGCGGCCGGGTGCGATCTGGCGCTCAACTGCTGGGCGCGGATAGACGATATGGTCGGGATTGCCGAAGTGTTGCCGGAGATCGCGCCCGAGAGCAGGGCGCGGCTCGACCGGGCGATGGCGACGATCAAACCGCCGGTGGATGATGCGGCGGTCGGGGATTTGATCGCGATCCGCGATTCGCTGCTGGCGCTGGTTCCGGCCTGAGCGGGGAGACAGGGGGATGGACGACCTGTTCTTCGATCCGCCCGCGCCCCGGCCGGACATGCTGACCGTCAGTTTCGATAGCTGGGAAGGGCCGCTCGACCTGCTGCTGGCGCTGGCGCGGACACAGAAGGTGGATCTGCGCGAGATTTCGATCCTGGCGCTGACCGAACAATATCTCGATTTTATCGAGGGCGCGCGGCAGTTGAAGCTGGAACTGGCGGCCGACTATCTGGTGATGGCGGCGTGGCTGGCCTATCTCAAATCCGGGCTGCTGCTGCCGCGCGAGGCCCAGTCCGATCCCAGCCCCGAGGATATGGCGTTGCGGCTGGCCTTGCGGCTCCAGCGGTTGCACGCGATGCGGGAGGCGGGCGCGCGGCTGATGGCGCGGGATCGCACCGGCCGCGATGTGTTCATGCGACCCGCGCCCGAGGGGCTGCGGCTGGTGCGGCGGGCGCGGTGGCAGGCGAGCCTTTACGAACTCATTCAGGCTTATGGACAATTATGCGCGCGTAACCGGCCGGTGGTCCATCATGTCGCCGCGCGGCCGGTGATGACGCTGGACGAGGCGATCCAGCGGGTGAGCGCCCTGCTCGGCACCGCGATCGAATGGACCATGCTCGAATCCTTCCTGCCGGAAGGGCGCGAGGGCGCGCTCGGTCGGTCGGCGCTGGCGAGCAGCTTCGTCGCGGCGCTGGAACTGGCGCGGCAGGGCAGGCTGGAGATTCGGCAGGAAGCGATCTTTGCGCCGATTTATCTGCGCGCGGCGGTGGGATCGCCGGCATGATATGGGAACCCGACGATATCGTGCGCGCGGTCGAGGCGACGCTCTTTGCGGCGGAAGCGCCGCTGAGCATCGCGGACCTGCGTGTGCATGTGGGACAGGGTGATGTGGCCGCGGCCTTGGCGCGACTGGCCGAGGATTATGCCGGGCGGGGCGTCAATCTGGTCGAGCGCGGCGGGCGCTGGCATTTCCAGACCGCCGCCGACCTCGCCCATATCCTGCGGCGGGAAAAGGACGAGATGCGCAAACTCTCCCGCGCGGCAATGGAGACGCTGGCGATCACCGCCTATCATGAGCCGGTGAGCCGGGCGGAGATCGAAGCGATTCGCGGGGTTCAGGTGGCCAAGGGCACGATCGACGTGCTGATGGAGGCGGGGTGGGTGCGGCCCGCCGGGCGGCGCGAGGTGCCGGGACGGCCGCTCACCTATGCCACCACGCCCGACTTCCTCACCCATTTCGGGTTGGGCAGCCGCCGCGACCTGCCGGGCATGGACGATCTGCGCGCGGCGGGTCTGCTCGATCCGGTGGATTTGGCGCTGGAGGGTCCGGGCGGCCAATCCGTTGTGGAAAATGATGACGAAGACGCCTAGATAGAGCGTCTTGCTGGAGTATAGTGACATGGGTTCCTTTTCGTTGATGCACTGGGTGATCGTGCTCCTGGTCGTCATGCTGCTGTTTGGCGGCGGACGGATTTCCGGGCTGATGGGTGACGTCGCCAAGGGCATCAAGAGCTTCAAGAAGGGCATGGCCGAGGATGATGACGATATCGCTCCCGCCAAGCCTGCCTCGCGGATAGAAGGGCATCGCGTGCCCGAGCAGGACGTGCCGAGCGCGACGGAAGAAAAGACCAAGGCCTGATCGCTCGGGCCGGGTAGCAAGCACGCATGTTTGGAATCGATTCGTCCGAGCTTTTGCTCATTGTGATCGTCGCGGTGATCGTGATCGGTCCGAAGGATTTGCCGCGCGCGCTGTACAAGGTCGGCCAGATCGTCGGCAAGGCGCAGGGCATGGCCCGTCATTTCCGCACCGGCATCGATGCGATGGTGCGCGAGGTCGAACTGGAAGAGCTGGAAAAGAAATGGGCCGCGCAGAACCAGCGCATCATGGCTGAACATCCGTCCGAAGCCGAGCCTGCGATGGAGGCTTTGCCGGCCCCGGTTGAGGCAGCGGCGACCGCAATTGAGAAGCCCGCCTATCTGGCCGATGCGCCCGTGGTGGCTCCAGCTGATTCCGTCATACCGCCGAAAGGCGAGGCGGGGGCATGATCGGCGATATCGATGACAGCAAAGCGCCATTGCTCGACCATCTGATCGAGCTGCGCGGACGGCTGCTCAAATGCGTTTATGCGCTGTTCCTCACCGGGGCGGTCAGCTTTTATTTTTCCGATGCGCTGTTCGCCATTCTCGTCCATCCGCTCAAGGAAGCGTTCGGCGATGCGGGCGGGCGGCTGGTCTATACCAAGCTGTACGAAGCCTTTTTCGTACAGGTGAAGATCGCGGTGTTCGGCGCGTTCGTGCTGTCCTTCCCGATCATCGCCAACCAGCTTTGGGCGTTCGTCGCGCCGGGGCTGTATGCCAAGGAAAAGAAGGCTTTGCTCCCCTTCATCCTGGCCACGCCGTTCCTGTTCGCGATGGGCGCCAGCCTTGCCTATTTCGTCGTGATGCCGACGGCCTTCCATTTCTTCCTGGAGTTTCAGGGCAATAGCAGCGGCCTTCAGGTCGAGGCGCTGCCGAGCGCTGACGCGTATCTGGGCCTGGTCATGCAATTCATTCTGGCGTTCGGGATCAGCTTCCTGATGCCGGTGCTGTTGATGCTGCTCAACCGTGCGGGGTTCGTGAGCCGGGCGCAGCTGATCGGCATGCGGCGCTATATGATCGTGGGTGCGTTCATCCTTGCCGCCGTGCTGACGCCGCCCGATGTGGTGTCGCAGCTGATGCTCGCGGTGCCGCTGTTGCTGCTGTACGAAATCACGATCGTCGCGATCTGGTTCACCGACCGGAGGCAGGCGAGGGAGACCGAGCGCGAGCGCGAGGCGGAAGCCTGAAAGAAAAAGGCCCGCCGGAAATGGCAGGCCTTTTTTTCAATTGGGCGGCTTGTCAGTCGGCGGCTTTTTCCACAGCCTTGCCGGCGCTCTGAACATCCTTGCCCGCGCCCTCTACAGTGTTGCATGCGGCGAGCATCAACGAGCCGGTGAGGAGCAGGGCGGCGACAATCTTCTTCGACATATTCGATCTCCTGGGTGAAATCCTGCGGCCAGATGTTTCCACGCTGGCGGCCGATAGGAAAACCCGTCACCGGAAAAAGCGTTCCGCTTGCGAAAAGATTTAGCGATTTCAGGGATGTGGCAGATAAAATTTGAGCCCGGAACGCGTCGGGGGGGGGAAGCGTTCCGGGCCCATGTTTATGGATAGCAAGAGCGGGGGGCAAAAGATTTGCTATCCGGAATGTAGAACCCCCGACGGCCCGGATCGGTTCCGAAAAAAGCCAAAAAATCTGTTTAAAACTTCTCGCGCAGATTCAGCATGTTGGATGGTTAATACCATCATAACTATAAAAAATGGTCTCTCAGATCAGGGGGCGGCCGCTGTTGCGATATTCGGCGCGGATCGTCGATTGGGGCAGCCCGTCATCGACCGGCGGTGCGGCGGGTTTCCAGCCCAGGGCGGGAACCGCGGTATTCCGCGCCGGGGTTGCGGCGATGTAGGGTGACGCGAGGTCGTCAACCGGTGTTACGGGCTTGACCGGCCAACTGCGCAGCGCCGGGCCGGACTGTGTCTCACGCCCGAGATAAGTCACCTGAAAAGCGGCGGGCGTGCCGTTGAAGCCGGGATTGCGGTAAAAGATATGTGCGCCGATCACCGCGACGGGTTGCAGCGATCCGGACCAGACCGGCCGGACCGCCAGCGTATGATAATGGGTGGCGAGACCGACCGGCTTGTAGACCAGCCCCGATAGCGCATCCTGTGCGATCCGCCGCGCCCTTGCCCATCCGGCGGCGGCAGGCAGGCGGGCCATGGACCCGTCGCAACTGAAGGTGAACTGGCACCGGAAGTCGGTCCGCTCCGACCCCTGATACACCACGCCGCACACGCTGTTGGGCCAGAGCGGGCTGCGCACCCGATTGAGTACGACCTGCGCCACGGCGCGCTGGCCATCGTCGGGTTCGCTGGCGGCTTCATAATAGATGGCGGAGGTCAGGCAGTTGAGCGCGCGATAGCTGTCGACGCCGGTGATGCCCCGGAACAGCGTCGCCGGTGCGGCCTGCACCTCGGCCAGCCCCATCACATGTTCGCTTTGCACCGTGAGCGCGCCGGGCACGGGATCGAACGCGCCTTCGGCGAAGAAGAAAGCGGAGCCGGGGAATGTCAGTCCGGCTTGTTCGGACGGGTCGATGGTGCGGGCGGCCGATCCATCCAGCATGTCGAGCGGCGCGGCGGTGAGAAAGCGCGGCGCGGCGAGCGCGAGCAGTGCCAGTGCGCCCCATGCGCCCCGCATCGCCCATACTCTCGCCTGTCGTCGCACCAGCATGCCAGACCTTTGAAAAAAGGGCGCAATGCCCCCGCCAATCGCCCTTACGCGATTTTCCTTTCGACTTCCTCCCCGGATTTCACATTGTGCCGCATTGGGACGTTAACCGCGGCAAAAGTTAATCGTGCGGGGCGGAGGGCGCGGTCTATTTGACCGCGGCGTCATTCCGTTGCTTGGCAAAGGCGGGCGCGCTCCGCTATGCGGGATACATGCTGCTCCACAATGATAGTCTCGCCCTGATCGGCAACACGCCCATGGTCCGCCTGACCGGGCCATCGCAGGCGACGGGCTGCGACATTTACGCGAAGTGCGAATTCGCCAATCCGGGTGCGTCGGTGAAGGATCGCGCGGCGCTGTTCATCGTCAATGACGCCGAGGAGCGGGGGCTGCTCCAGCCCGGCGGGACGATCGTGGAGGGGACGGCGGGTAATACCGGCATCGGCCTCGCGCTCGTCGCCAGCGCCAAGGGTTACAGGACGATCATCGTCATGCCCGAAACCCAGAGCCGCGAAAAGATGGATACGCTGCGCGCGCTGGGCGCGGAGCTGGTGCTGGTGCCGGCGGCGGCCTATTCCAATCCGGGCCATTTCGTACACACCTCGCGCCGGATCGCCGAAGAGACGGACAATGCGATCTGGGCCAACCAGTTTGACAATATCGCCAATCGCAAGGCGCATATCATCGGCACGGCAGAAGAAATCTGGACCCAGATGGACGGGCGGATCGACGGTTTCACCTGCGCGGCGGGCACGGGCGGCACGATCGCGGGCGTGGGGCTTGGCCTCAAGGCGCATGACGAGGATATCGTCATCGCACTGTCCGACCCCTATGGCGCGGCGCTGTACAATTATTACGCCCATGGCGAGTTGAAAGCGGAGGGCAGTTCGGTCGCCGAGGGGATCGGGCAGGGCCGCATCACCGCCAATCTGGAAGGCGCGCCGATCGACACCCAGTTCCGCATTTCCGATGAGGAGGGGCTGGAGTGGGTGCGCCGCCTGCTGAGTGAGGAGGGGCTGTGTCTGGGTCTTTCGTCCGGCATCAATGTGGCGGGTGCGGTGGCGCTGGCGAAGCAGTTGGGACCGGGCAAGCGGATCGTCACCATCCTGTGCGATACCGGCTTCCGTTATCTGTCGACCCTTTACAACCGGCAATGGCTGGAATCGAAGGGGTTGACGGTCTTTCCCTGGCTGGCGCAAGATAGCTGATCGCCCCGATCCTTTGCGGCGAGCGGGAAATGAACGCATCCATGGCTGAAAATCCGCGTAAGCAGGAAGGATTGCAGCGAGTCCAGATCGGCCTGACCGGGCTGGCGGGCGTGGTGCTGCTCGTGGGGCTGGCCAATATCGTGATCGACAAGGCGCGCCTGACCGACCCGAGTGCGCCACCGACAGTGGTGCCGACGCTGACCGGCAATGCGGTCGCGCCCAAGGAGCCGCTGGCGGAACTGGGCGTCCAGCCCGCGCCCGAACAAGCGCCGATCGTGCCCGATCTTCAGCCCGATCCCAAGCTGCGGAAGCCGATGGACCGCTGACGGTTCCAGGCTGTTGGGTTCCCTGGCACCCGGCGAGATGTGGCCGGGTGCAAATTCTCTTCCGTGGCGACTCCGATGATTCCCCGTCTTGTATCGCCCTGCGCGTGAGCAGGCGGTATCTGCCGGTGTCAGTAACCATATTCATTATGTTCTCCCTTCGCGTAACCCCGGATAAATGGCGTCTGACCAAGTAAAAAACAGAACAAAACAGGATTTCCCAAATCTTCCCGACTTTTTCCTTTCCATGCCCTGCGGGGCTTGGTATCTGCTTTCCATTGGGGTTGTGAAAGGCTTGGCCAGTGCCGCACGTTGGATCGCATGTCGCGATTCAGCGGGCCGACGCCTGCGCCCCACGAACAAGGGGGCGCAGGGTCGATCGCGTGGCGGACGTCATTCTCTACACGGGCAACGCGTTCAGCGTGGCGGACGGCAAGGGCCGTTTCGTGCTGCCCCTTGAGATGCGCCGGCAGGTGAAGCTGTCCAGCGGCGGCGAAACCACGCTCTATCTATCCGTCCACCACGACAATCCCTGTGCGGTGGGCTTTGGCGATTCGCATCGCCGCTTCCTGTTCGAAGAGGTTGAGGATCTGGCGCGCGAAGCCCGCGCCGCAGGTCGCGACTATCACGCCGATCTGGAGCTGGAGCGCAGGCTCGGCACGATCGAGCCGGTCAATTTCGACGATGGCGGCCGCTTCTTCCTGCACCCCGACATCAAGGATGAATATGGCGTCATCGACACGCTCTTCTTCTACGGCGTGGGTCGCTATATCCAGATGTGGAAGCCCGAAACGCTGGTCGACAGCAAGGACCGCCCGGAACTGATCCGCAACAAGGTGCGCCGCTGGCTGGACCAGCGCGACGCGGAGGGCGGGAAGTGAGCGCGGCGGCGGACCTCGACCGCCACATTCCCGTCCTGCTCGACGAAGTGCTCGACGCGCTCGCCATTGCCCCCGGCGAAACGTATGTCGACGGCACGTTCGGCGCGGGCGGCTATAGCCGCGCGATGGCGGCGAGGGGCGCGCGCGTCATCGCCTTCGATCGCGATCCCGACGCCATTGCCGAAGGACGCGCGCTGGCCGACGAGCAGGGCATCACTCTGATCGAAGGCGAATTTTCGCGGATGGAGGAACTGCTGGCCGAACGAGGCGTAGCCGGCGTGTCGGGCGTAACGCTCGACATCGGCGTATCCTCGATGCAGCTTGACCGGGCGGAGCGGGGCTTTTCCTTCCAGTCGGACGGGCCGTTGCTCATGACGATGAGCCAGAGTGGCACGAGCGCCGCCGACTTCCTGAATACGGCGTCCGAAGAGGATATCGCCAATGTCCTCTATCGCTATGGCGAGGAGCCGCGTTCCCGCCGCGTCGCCCGCGCCATTGTCGAGGCGCGGCCGCTGGAGCGCACCGGGCAACTCGCCCAGGTCGTGCGCCGGGCGCTGGGTCATAAGCCACATGACAAGAAGGACCCGGCGACGCGCGCTTTTCAGGCGATCCGCATCCATGTGAACCGCGAACTGGAGGAGCTGGAGCGCGGGCTGGAAGCGGCGGAAGCGGTGCTGGAAGAGGGCGGCCGGATCGCGATCGTCACTTTTCACAGCCTGGAGGACCGGATCGTCAAGCAGTTCCTGCGCCAGCGCAGCGGCGGGGAAGGCGGCGGATCGCGCCATCTGCCCGAGCGCAAGGCGACCCAGGCTCCCACGTTCGAGCGGCCCGCCAAGGCGGTGCGGCCGGGAGCCGCCGAGCTGGCGCGCAACCCCCGCGCCCGATCGGCCACACTGCGCAGCGCCGTCCGCACGGGCGCGCCTGCATCCCATTCGTCCGACCAAACTACCAGCCGGAGTGCGCGCTCATGATCGCGGTGAAGAGGTTGCAAAGCCTGTTCTGGGTATTGCTCGTCGCGCTGGGCGCGCTGGGCGCCTATCTCGTGTCGCTCAAGGTGGCGACCGAGCGCAACGAGCTGATGCGCGTGCGCGCGCAAATCGCGCGGGCGCGGGGGGATATCCGCTATCTCGAAACCGAATTCAGCGCGCGGTCCAGCATGCGGCAGCTCGAACGCTGGAATTCGGAGGACTTCCTCTATGCGACGCCGAGCGCTGCCCAATATCTGGGTGGCGAACGCGCATTGGCGCATCTCGACGGGGTTCAGCCCAATGGGCCTGACTATGTCCCCGCCCCGGTGATGGTGGCTATGGTCGAGACGCCGGCCGACCTGCCGTCCGCCCCGCAAGCCGCGCCCGCCAGCCCGGCGGCGACCCAGATCCACAGCGACATTCAGATCATCCGCGCCGCCCATGCGGAGGATGATGTCGACAAGATCGCGAAGGCCGCGCCGCGCACAGAGCGCGAAAAGGCGAAGGCTGACGCGGATGTGTCGAGGCCCAATCCGGTCGCGCGCCGCGCCGAACGGATGGCGATGCTGGACGCCAAGCTGCTGGACGACAGTACGCTCGGCGATATCAGCGCCAAGGCCGCGCGCGAACGCCGCAAGGAAGTGCGCTGATGGCGACGATCATCATTCAGCCGGGCGGGGCGCGGGCGGGGCGGCAGCGGGTCAACCTGACCGCGATCGCGCACAACCGGCTGATGTTACTGCTCATCCTGTTCCTCGGCATCACGACATTGCTCATCAGCCGGCTCATGTGGGTCGGCATTTTCGCTAATGGCGCACATGGCGATGACGCGATTTCGGCGTTTCTGCCGGCCCGCGCCGATATCGTCGATCGTAACGGGGTGCCGCTGGCGCGGACGATGGACGCCTATTCGGTCGCGGTGCGTCCGTCCAAGCTGATCGGCGACCCCGCCGAGCTGGCGCGCAAGCTGCACGAAATATTCCCCGACGAGAAGGAAGCGGTCCTCTACAAGAAGCTGACTGGCAAGCCCTGGGCCTATCTGCGCCGCCGCGCGCTACCCGAGCAGGTGGCGGCGGTGAATGCGCTGGGCGAAATCGGCATCGAATTTCCGCGCGAAAAGGAGCGGCTCTATCCCCAGCGCACGCTCGCCGCGCATGTGCTGGGCTTTGCGCCGACGCCCGAAGGCGTGGGTGGCATGGGGGTCGAGGCGGCGTTCAACGACCGGCTGATCGACCCGGCATTGCGCGGCCAGCCCTTCGCGATCTCCATCGACAGCCGCGTGCAGGGCGCACTGGAAAGCGAGCTATATGCGCAGATGATCGCTCAAAGCGCCAAGGGCGCGGGCGGGGTGATCCTCGACGCGAATACCGGCGAAGTGATCGCCATGGCGTCGATCCCGGTGTTCGATCCCAACAAGCTGGCCAATTATGCCGGCAAGACATGCAGCCAGTCGCCGCTGTGCAACCAGATGGTGCAGGCGCGCTATGAACTGGGATCGACCTTCAAGCCCTTGTCGATCGGCAAGGCGATGGATCAGGGTGTCGTCACATCGATGAGCAAGCGCTATGATGCGACCGCCCCGATCGAGGTCGGCGGTTTTCGCATCAAGGACGATCATCCGCTGAAGCGCTGGCTGAACGTCCCCGAGACGCTGGTCCACAGTTCCAACATCGTCACCGCCCGCATCGCCGATGAAATGGGGCCGCAGCCCTTGCAACAGCTGTTCCGCAGCCTGGGCTTCGACCAGCGCGCGCCTATTGAGCTGAATGAACGGGCCGCCGGAATTTGGCCGTCGAGCTGGGGCCGGGCGACCACCATGACCGTGGCCTATGGCCATGGCATCGCGGTTACGCCGCTGCATCTGGCCAGCGCCTATGCCGCGCTCGTCAATGGCGGCATCTGGCGGCCTGCCACGTTGCGCAAGATCAAGCCGGGTGAGGTGGCGCCGGGCCATCGCGTCTTTTCCGCCGCCACCAGCGCGCGGATGCGCCAATTGTTGCGCATGATCGTCGCGGCGGGTACGGGTCGCAGCGCCGACGCCAAAGGCTATCGCGTGGGCGGCAAGACGGGATCGGCCGAAAAGCCCCAGGAGGGCGGCTATAACAAGAGTTCGCTGGTGACGACCTTCGCTTCTGCATTTCCGATGGATAATCCGCGCTACGTCGTGCTGGCGATGATGGATGAGCCGAAGGGCAATGCGCAGACGTTTGGGCTGCGCACCGCCGCATGGACCGCCGCGCCGGTGGTGAAGCGCGTGGTCGAGCGGATCGGGCCGATGCTGGGTGTCATGCCGGACGAGCGCCGCGACGTGGATATTTCTGATCTGATGCCGCTCCTGTGGAAAGCCAAGGGAGAGGATTGATGCGGCTGGCCGCGCTCATCGAGGGGCTGGATGCGCCGGTTGCTGCGGGGGACGGACTCGCCGCGCCGGTGACGGGCTTTGCCATCGACAATCGCAAGGTCGCGCCAGGCACGGTGTTCGGCGCGTTTCAGGGCCTGCGCGTCAATGGCGAGGATTATATCGCCGATGCGATCCGCGCCGGGGCGATCGCCGTGGTGGCCCGCCCCGAAGCGCGGGTCGATGGCGCGATCCACATTGCCCATGCCAATCCGCGCCGGCTGTTCGCGCTGCTTGCCGCCCGCTACTTCGCGCCCTTCCCCGATGTCACCGTCGCCGTGACCGGCACCAACGGCAAGACATCGACCGTCGAACTGGTCCGGCAATTATGGCGCATGATGGGCGAGGCTTCGGCATCGATCGGCACGCTGGGCGTCACCACGTCGGTCGATCAGGTTTCGACCGGCCTGACGACGCCCGATATCGTCACGTTCCTGTCCAACATGTCGGGTCTCAAGCGCGAGGGCGTGACCCACGCCGCGTTCGAGGCGTCGAGCCACGGCCTCGACCAATATCGCACCGAAGGACTGCCGGTGCAGGCGGGCGCCTTTACCAACCTGTCGCGCGATCATCTCGATTATCACGGCGACATGGACCGCTATTTCGAGGCGAAGATGCGGCTGTTCGACGAGGTCGTCGCGCCCGGCGGGGCAGCGGTGATCTGGGCTGACGACGCATGGTCGGAACAAACCATCGAGCGGGCTACGAAGCGGGGGCTTCGTGTGCTGAGCGTCGGGGTGCAGGGGCAGGCATTGCGTCTTGCCAACCGCACCCCGACCCAGTTGGGCCAGACGCTGGAAATCGAGGCGGGCGGGGCGATCCATAAGGTCAACCTGCCGCTGATCGGCGCGTATCAGGCCGCAAATGCGCTGGTCGCCGCTGGCCTCGTCCTCGCCACCGGCGGCGATGTGGCGAGGGTGATGGATTTGCTGGCGCGGGTGCAGCCGGTGCGCGGGCGGCTGGAGCGGGCAGTCATCACCAAGGCGGGCGCGCCGGTCTATGTCGATTATGCCCACACGCCCGATGGCTTGCGCGCGGCGATCGAGGCGCTGCGGCCGCATACGAAGGGCAGGCTGATCGCGCTGTTCGGGGCGGGCGGCGATCGTGATACCGGAAAACGGCCTTTGATGGGCGCGGTCGCGGCGGAGCTGGCCGATCATGTCATCGTTACCGACGACAATCCGCGCAGCGAGGAGCCTTCGACGATCCGTGCCGCCGTCATGGCCGGCGCACCGGGCGCGCAGGACATTGGTGGACGCCGCGCCGCCATCGCGGCCGCCATCGCCATGGCGGGCGCGGATGATATCGTGCTGCTCGCGGGCAAGGGGCATGAGCAGGGCCAGATCATCGGCGATCGCGTGCTGCCCTTCGATGACGTCATCGTGGCGCGGGAGTGCGCGGGTTGAGCGACCTGTGGACGTCCGAAGAGATCGCCAGCGCCACCGGCGGGACAGCGTCTGCGTCCTTCACCGCGTCCGGCGTCGCCTTCGACAGCCGCGAGGTGACGACCGGCGACCTGTTCGTCGCGATGAAGGGCGAGGCTACGGACGGCCACCGCTTTATCGACAAGGCGTTCGATCAGGGTGCGGCAGGAGCGATCGTCAGCCAGCCGGTCGACCGGCCGCATATATTGGTGGAGGACGGCGCCGTCGCCCTGGAAGCGCTGGGCCGAGCGGCGCGCAAGCGCATGACGGGCAAGGTGATCGGCGTCACCGGATCAGTCGGCAAGACCGGCACGAAAGAGGCGCTGTTTCACGCGCTCGACCGCGCGGCGCCGGGCGCGGTGCATCGTTCGGTCAAAAGCTATAACAATCATGTCGGCGTGCCGCTCAGCCTTGCCCGGACGCCGCGCGACTGCGCCTTCGCCATCTTCGAGATGGGCATGAACCATGCGGGCGAGCTTTCCGCGCTGACCCGCATGGTGCGTCCCCACGTCGCCATCGTCACCGCCATTGCGCCCGCGCATATCGAATTTTTCGGCAGCGAAGCGGCGATCGCGCAGGCCAAGGGCGAGATATTCGAAGGGCTGGAGCCCGGCGGGACGGCCGTCATTCCCTATGACAGCCCCCATGTCGCGACCCTCTATAACAAGGCCGAGCGCCATGCGGCACGCATCCTGACCTTCGGCCTGCGCGAAGGGGCGGACGTGCGCGCCAGCGAAGCCGTGCCGGCGCCGGGTGGCGGCACGCTCGTCACCGCGATGCTGCCGGGCGCGGAATTATGTTTCACCATCAGCGCGCCGGGCGAACATTGGGTGTCCAACGCGCTCGCCATATTGGCGGCGGTTGAGGCGGTCGGTGGCGACCTGGGCATTGCCGGATTGGCGCTGGCGGAACTGCCGGGCCTGCCGGGGCGCGGCGAGCGACAAAGGCTGGCGGTGGGAGGTGGCGAAGCGCTGCTGATCGACGAAAGCTATAACGCCAATCCCCTCAGCATGGCGGCGACGCTCAGGCAACTGGGTCGTGAAGAGGCGCGGCGGCGGATCGCCGTGCTTGGCGGCATGCGCGAACTGGGCGAGCGGAGCGTCGAACTGCATGAAGGACTGGCCGGGGCGCTGACGAGCGGGCGGGTCGATTACGCCATTCTCGTCGGCGCGGAAATGACGCCGCTCGCCCATGCACTGGACGGCGTGTTGGCTTTCGACCATGTGGCGGATGCCGATGCGGCGAGCGAACTGCTACAGGGGCGGATGCAGGCGGGCGACGCCATATTGGTCAAGGGATCGAACGGGATCGGCCTTTCGCGGCTGGTCGCGGCGCTCAAAAAAGATATGTCGCGCTGTGCCGCGCATAGGAAAGATACGGATTGATGCTCTACTGGCTCGCCCAGACCATGGATTTTGCCGGGGTGTTCAACCTCATCCGCTATCTGAGTTTTCGGGCCGGCGCGGCGATCGCCACGGCGCTCGTCATCGGCCTGCTGATCGGACCGCGCTTCATCGGCTGGCTGAGGGTGCGGCAGGGCAAGGGGCAGCCGATCCGCAGCGACGGGCCGCAAACCCACCTCGCCAAGCGCGGCACGCCGACCATGGGCGGCCTGATGATCCTGACGTCGCTTGTCTCCTCGGTGCTGCTGTGGATGGATCTTTCGTCCATCTATATCTGGGCCTGCCTGTTCGTCACGCTGGGGTTCGGCGCGATCGGGTTTCTCGACGATTATGACAAGGTGACGAAGGCCAGTCACAAGGGACTGTCGGGTAAGGCGCGGTTGCTGTTCGAATTTCTGATCGCCGGCTTTGCCGCCTGGCTGATCGTGCACCAGCATGGCAATACCGCGCTCTACGTGCCGTTCTACAATGGCCCTGCGATCGAACTGGGACCATTCTACTTTCTGTTCGCGGCGTTCGTGATCGTGGCGTTCGGCAACGCGGTGAACCTGACCGACGGGCTGGACGGGCTGGCTTCGATGCCTGTCATCATTTGCAGCCTGGCTTTCCTGCTGATCGTCTATCTCGTCGGCCGGGCCGATTTCGCCCATTATCTGGGCATTCCGCACGTTCCGGGCGCGGGCAACCTTACCATATTATGCGGCGCGATCATCGGATCGGGTCTCGCCTTCCTGTGGTTCAATGCGCCACCAGCCGCCGTATTCATGGGCGATACCGGCAGCCTGGCGCTGGGCGGGACGCTCGGCGTCATCGCCGTCACCGCGCATCACGAGATCGTGCTGGGCATCATCGGCGGGCTGTTCGTGGTCGAGGCGATGAGCGTCATCATTCAGGTGTTCTTCTACAAACGCACCGGCAAGCGGGTGTTCAAGATGGCGCCGATCCACCATCATTTCGAACAATTGGGCTGGGCCGAGCCGACGGTCGTCATCCGCTTCTGGATCATCGCCTTCGTGCTGGCGCTCGCCGGTCTTGCGACGTTGAAGCTGCGATGATCGTTTCCAGCGCCTTTGCGGGGAAAAGCTATGCGGTGCTGGGACTGGCGCGCTCCGGCCTTGCGACCGTCGAAACGCTGGTCGCCAGCGGCGCGCGGGTCGTGGCGTGGGACAGCCAGGAAACGGCGCGCGATCAGGTCGCGGGCAAGGCGGAAATCGGCGACCCCATGGAGATCGACCTCGCCGGATTCGACGGCATCGTCGTGTCGCCGGGCGTGCCGCTCAACAAGCATCCCATCGCCATGCGCGCGAAGATCGCCGGGGTGCCGATCATCGGGGACATTGAATTGTTCGCGCTCGCCCGGCCGACCCTGCCGCCGCACAAGGTGATCGGCATCACCGGCACCAACGGCAAGTCGACCACCACCGCGCTCGTCCACCATATCGTCGGGCAGGCGGGCTTTCCGACGCGGATGGGCGGCAATATCGGCCTGCCGATCTTGGGGCAGGAGCCGCTGGAGCCGAATCTGCATGGCGTCGGCGTCTATGTGCTGGAACTGTCGAGCTACCAGATCGACCTGACGCAGAGCCTCGATTGCGACGTCGCGGTGCTGCTCAACATCACGCCGGATCATCTGGATCGCTATAACGGGTTCGAGGGCTATGTCGCATCGAAGGCCCGGCTGTTCGCGATGCAGTCGGCGGGGCATGTCGCCATCATCGCCACCGAAGATGAGCCGAGCCGTACCATCGCGCACAGCCTCGCGCGTGACGTTGTGGAGGCGACATCCACGGCTGTCGATCCTGCGGCGCAGCTTGGCTGGCCCGCCCTGCAAGGGCCGCACAACGCCCAGAACGCGGCGGTGGCGATCGCTGTGGCGCGCGCTCTGGATATTTCCGACGACGATATTTTTCCGGCGCTTGCCAGCTATGCCAGCCTGCCGCACCGGATGCAGGCGGTGCGCGAACTCCACGGCGTCCTCTACGTCAACGACAGCAAGGCGACCAATGCCGCGTCGACCGCCCCCGCGCTCGCCGCATGGCCGCCGGTCGATGGGCGTCCGCGCATCCACTGGATCGTCGGCGGCCTCGCCAAGACGGACAATCTCGATGAGTGCGCGCCACAGTTCGGCAATGTCGCGCACGCCTATACTATCGGCGAAGCGGGGCATATGTTTGCCGATCTGCTGCGCCCGTCTATGGCGGTGGACGACAGCGAGATGCTATCGGCGGCGGTGCGTCGCGCGGCGCGGGTGGCGCAGCCGGGCGATGTCGTGCTGCTGTCGCCAGCCTGTGCGAGTTTCGACCAGTTTCGCGATTTCGAGGCGCGGGGCGATGCCTTTGCCGCCGCCGTCGCGGCGCTGGAATAGCGCGCCGGGGCGGCGTTATGAACGGGGAAGGGACGACGCGAATGTTCAGGCCGGGCGAGCTGGTGAAAGGCTTCAAGGGCCGCACCGTGCCGCGCGAGCGGACGGCGCTGGCCATCTGGTTCTGGGAGATCGACCGCGTTCTCCTGTCGCTGATCGTCGCGCTGATGGCGATCGGCCTCGTCGCTGTGGCCGCCGCTTCGCCGGTCGCCGCGATCGACCGATCGACCAGCGCGGTCGCGGTCAATCCGCTCATCTATTTCTATCGCCAGCTGATCTGGGTCGTGATCGGCCTGCCGATCATGCTGGTCATTTCGATGTTGCCCCGGCCGCAGGCGCGGCGGCTGGCCCTGTTTATGGGCTGCCTGTTCCTGCTCATGCTGGCGCTTGTCCCGCTGCTCGGCAATACGGTAAACGGCGCGAAGCGGTGGATCGATCTTCCGGGCTTCCGGTTCCAGCCATCCGAATTTCTCAAACCCGTCTATGTTGTCACCATTGCATGGTTGCTCTCGCTGCGTGGCAAGGATTCGACGCTGCCCGTCATCCCGCTGACCGGGGTGCTGACCGCACTGATCGCGGCGCTGCTGATGCGCCAGCCCGATTTCGGCCAGACGGTGATCTTCTGCGCCTGCTGGGCCGCGCTGCTGCTGCTGTCGGGGGTGGCGATGCGCTGGATCGGCGCGCTCGGCGCGGCGGCGATCGGGCTGCTGGTGCTGGTCTATATGTTCTATGAAAATGGCCGCCAGCGGATCAACGATTTCCTTGGCATCGGCGTCAGCCTCGACGCCGGGCCGGATCAGACCGATCTTGCTTTTCGCACCATCACCCATGGCGGCTTTACCGGCGTCGGGCCGGGCGGCGGACAGAATAAATTCCGCCTGCCCGAAGCGCATACCGACTATATCTTCTCTGTGATCGGTGAAGAGTTCGGCCTGCTCGCGTGCATCGCCATTGCGCTCGTCTATCTCGCCATCATCGTGCGGGTGCTGCTGCGTCTGCTGGACGAGGAGGATAATTTCACGATCCTCGCCGCTGCGGGCCTCACCACCGAATTCGGGCTTCAGGCGATCATCAATATGGGCGTCAATGCGCAGATTTTTCCATCCAAGGGCATGACGCTGCCCTTTATCAGCTATGGCGGCTCCTCTATGCTGGCGCTCAGCATCGGTATCGGCCTGCTGCTGGCGTTCACGCGCCGCAATCCCTTCATGGGCCGGCATACCGTGGTCAAATGGAGCGGCCGATGAGCATTTCCCGTCATTTCGTCCTCGCCGCTGGCGGGACGGGCGGCCATATGATTCCGGCCCATGCGGTTGCCGAGGAACTGATGGCGCGGGGCCACCATGTCGCGCTGGTCACGGACGAACGCGGCGCCAAAATCCCCGGCATCTTCGAACGGGCGCAGGTCCATGTGCTGCCCGCTGGTCGCATGACGGGCAATCCGGCCAGCTGGGCGCCGGCGATCAAGGCGATCCTTGCGGGCCGGGCGATGGCGCGGCGGCTCAACGAGACGTTTCGGCCGACCGCGGTGGTGGGCTTTGGCGGCTATCCGACCGTCCCGGCGCTGCTGGCGGCGCTGGCCGATGGCGTGCCGACCGCTATCCATGAACAGAATGCGGTGCTGGGGCGGGTCAACCGGCTGGCGGCGCGGCGGGTCGATGCGATCGCGACCGCTTACCCGGTGATCGAGCGGCTGAAGGACAAATATGCCGCGAAGGTGCATCTGATCGGCAATCCCGTGCGCGAGGAAGTGAAGGCGCTGCGCGAGGAGGAATTCCCGCCGCTGACCGACGAAAGCGTGTTCCGCCTGCTGGTGATCGGTGGCAGCCAGGGGGCGAGCATCCTGTCGTCGGTCGTCCCCGATGGCCTCGCCATGCTGCCGCTCAGCCTGCGCCGCCGACTTCAGGTGACGCAGCAGTGCCGGGCGGGCGATATCGAGCGGGTGCGGGCGCTTTATGCCAGCCTGGAGATACCGGCGGACCTGGCGACCTATTTCAACGACGTGCCCGAAAAGCTGGGCTGGTCCCATCTGGTGATCGCGCGGGCAGGGGCTTCGACGCTGGCGGAACTGAGCTGCGCCGGACGGCCCGCTATCCTCGTGCCGCTGCCGAGCGCGATGGACGATCATCAGACCGCCAATGCGCGGGAGATGACCGAGGCCGGCGGCGCGCGCACGATCCCGCAGAGCCGCTTTACCCCGGTCGAGCTGGCCAAGCAGATGCAGAAAATGGCGATGGAGCCGGGCGCGCTCCAGAATGCCGCGAAGCGCGCGCGCGCCTGTGGCCGGCCCGATGCCGCGCGCGACATGGCCGACCTGCTCGAAAGCATCGGCCACGCGCCGATCGTCAATGATCCGGTGCGCGTTGGGCCTGTGCCCGCCACCCTCAATCTCCAGGGAGTTCCCGCATGAAGGGTGTCGGCACTGACATCGGCACGATCCATTTCATCGGTATCGGCGGTATCGGCATGTCCGGCATCGCCGAAGTGATGCATAATCTGGGCTACAAGGTGCAAGGGTCCGATGTGGCCGAAGGCTATGTCGTGGAAGGGCTGCGCGCGAAGGGCATCGCGGTGATGATCGGCCACAAGGCGGAAAATCTGGGCGATGCGGCCGTGGTCGTCACCTCCACCGCGATCAAGCGCGGCAATCCCGAAGTCGAACTGGCGCTGGAGAATCGCGTGCCGGTTATCCGGCGGGCGGAAATGCTGGCGGAGCTGATGCGGCTCAAATCCACCGTCGCTATCGCGGGTACGCATGGCAAGACCACGACGACGTCGATGGTCGCGGCGTTGCTGGATGCGGGCGGGGTCGATCCCACCGTCATCAACGGCGGGATCATCAACAGCTATGGGTCCAACGCGCGGCTCGGCAACAGCGACTGGATGGTGGTGGAGGCCGACGAGAGCGACGGCAGCTTCCTGCGGCTCGATGGTACGATCGCGGTCGTCACCAATATCGATCCCGAACATCTCGATCATTATGGATCGTTCGACCGGGTGAAGGATGCGTTCGTCGAGTTCGTCGGCAATGTGCCCTTCTATGGCGCGGCGCTGCTGTGCCTCGATCATCCCGAAGTGCAGGCGATCCTGCCGCGCGTGCAGGACCGGCGGATCGTGACCTACGGCTTTTCGGCGCAGGCCGATATTCGCGGGGAAAATGTCGTGAGCTTCCCCGGCGGCAACCGCTTCGACGTGCAGATCCGCGAGCGCGACGGATCGACGCGGCGGATCGAGGGGATCGAAATGCCGATGCCAGGACGGCATAATGTGCTGAACGCGATGGCGGCGATCGGCGTGGCGCTTCACATGGGCATCGAGGATGCAACGATCCAGACAGGCTTCGCGAAGTTCGGCGGGGTCAAGCGGCGCTTCACCAAGGTCGGCGAGATACCGGCTGGCGCGGGTGTTGCCACGGTTATCGACGATTATGGCCATCATCCCGTGGAGATAAAGGCGGTGCTGGCGGCCGCACGGGAAGGCGCGCGCGGGCGAGTCATCGCTGTGGTGCAGCCGCATCGCTTCACCCGCCTGCGCGATCTGATGGATGAGTTCCAGCAGGCGTTCAACGATGCCGATATAGTGTTCGCCGCGCCGGTGTATACCGCTGGCGAGCAGCCGATCGAAGGGGTGGACAGCGCCGCGCTGGTGGCTGGTCTCAAACGGCGGGGGCATCGCCATGCCGCGACGATCGAAGGGCCGGAGGCGCTTGCCGCCGCGCTCGCCGCCGATGTGCAGGCGGAGGACATGATTATCTGCTTGGGCGCGGGTGATATCACCAAATGGGCGGCGGGGCTTGCTCCGGCCGTCGCGGCCAAGGTCAGGGAGGCGGCGTGAGCGCGATCGCGCCCTTTCCTGACGTTGCGATCCCGTCCGTGCGCGGCAAGCTGACGGCGGGTGCGCCGCTTGCGCCGCTGGTGTGGTTCAAGAGCGGCGGCGCTGCGCAATGGCTGTTCGAGCCGGCCGATGCCGACGATCTGTCCGATTTTATGGCGCAACTCGATCCTGCGATCCCGGTGATGGCGCTGGGGCTTGGCTCCAACCTGATCGTGCGCGATGGCGGGGTGCCGGGCGTCGTCGTGCGGCTGGGCAAGCCGTTCGCGAAGGTGGAGGCGCTGGATGCGACGACCCTGCGCTGCGGCGGCGGAGCGAGCGGCATCCTCGTGTCCTCGACCGCGCGCGACAAGGCTGTGGCGGGGCTTGAATTTCTGCGGTCCATCCCCGGTACGGTTGGCGGGTTTGTTCGGATGAACGGCGGCGCCTACGGCCGCGAGACCCGCGATATCCTGATCGAATGCGACATTGTGTTGCGCTCGGGCGAGCAGGTGACGCTGACCAATCGTGATCTGGGCTATAGTTACCGGCATTCCAGGCTGACGGACGGCGCGGTCGTCGTAAGCGCGGTTTTTCAGGGCGAACCCGGCGAAGCGGCTGCGATCCAGGCGGAGATGGACCGCATCGGCGCGGCACGGGAGGAAAGTCAGCCGTTGCGCAGCAAGACCGGCGGATCGACTTTCAAAAATCCTGACGGCCACAAGGCCTGGGCGCTGGTGGACGAGGCGGGATGTCGCGGACTGGTGCTCGGCGGGGCGCAGGTAAGCGAGAAGCACACCAATTTCCTGCTGAACATGGGTGACGCCAGCAGCGCCGATATCGAGGCGCTGGGCGAGGAAGTGCGGCGACGAGTGAAGGATAGGAGCGGCGTGGAGCTTGAGTGGGAAATCCAGCGCGTCGGCATGTTTGCCGATAGCGCCGATCAAGAACGCGTCGGCCTGACGGCCGACAGTGCCGATCGCGAAGGGTCGATCAAGTGAGCCGTGGTCCGTGGCATGTCGCCGTCCTGATGGGCGGCTGGTCGGCGGAGCGGCCTGTTTCGCTGTCATCGGGCGAAGGCGTCGCCAAGGCGCTGGAATCGCGCGGGCACAAAGTCACGCGGATCGACATGGACCGGGATGTCGCTGCGCGCCTCTCCGAAACTAAGGCGGACGTGATATTCAACGCGTTGCATGGCGTGCCGGGCGAAGATGGCACGGTGCAGGGGATGATGGACCTGATGGGGCTGACCTACACCCATTCGGGCCTCGCCACATCCGTCATCGCGATCGACAAGCAACTGACGAAGCAGGCGCTGGTCCCCCATGGTGTGCCCATGCCCGGCGGGCGGATCGTGCAGAGCGAAAGTCTCTATGCGGGCGATCCGCTGCCGCGCCCTTATGTGCTCAAGCCGGTGAATGAGGGTAGCTCGGTCGGTGTGGCGATCGTGACCGACGATGGCAATTACGGCTCGCCGATCGGCCGCGATGTTGCCGGACCATGGCAGGAATTTCCCGAGCTGCTCGCCGAACCCTATATTCGCGGGCGGGAACTGACCACCGCCGTGCTGGGTGACGAAGCGCTGCTGGTGACGGAGTTGCGGCCTAAAAGCGGCTTCTATGATTTCGACGCCAAATATACCGACGGCATGACCGAACATGTCTGCCCCGCCGATATTCCCGACGAGGTTGCGGAGGCTTGCAAGGCGATCGCGTTGCAGGCGCACCGACTGCTCGGGTGCAGGGGCGCGTCGCGATCCGATTTTCGCTGGGATGACAGTCAGGGCGTCGAGGGGCTTTTCCTGCTGGAGATCAATACCCAGCCCGGCATGACGCCGCTCAGCCTCGTGCCCGAGCAGGCGGCCAAGCTGGGCATCGATTATGCCGAACTGGTCGAGCGGATCGTTGAGGATGCGCTGAATACAGGACGCGATTCCGGGGGGAAGGCACATGGCTGAGGCACGAATCCGGCGGGGCGGCACCGCGCGCATCACCCCCGGCAAGGGCCGGGCAGGGCAGGGGCGCGGTCGTTCGCTCAAGCGGCAATCCTGGTTCGACCGGCTGCTCGAAGCTCTACCGATGAGCGAGGCGACGGTGCAGCGCATGGCGACCTGGCTTATCATCGGCATCGTCGCGGCGATCCTGTGCGGCATCGCAGCCTTCTTTGGCGTTCCGGCGATGGCCCGGCAGGAAGCGGCGCAGATCGCCGCGCGCGCGGGTTTCGAGGTGCAGAAAGTCGAAGTGCGCGGCGTCGAGCGAATGGACGAAATGCCCGTCTATAATATCGCGCTGGGGCAGGTGGATCGATCGATGCTGGCGCTCGATCTGCCCAAGGTGCGCACGCAGATGCTGCAATTGGGCTGGGTCAAGGATGCGCGCATTTCCCGCCGCTTGCCCGATACGCTGGTGGTCGACATCGTCGAGCGCGAGCCGGTCGCGGTTTGGCAGCATGAGGGGCAGTTGCACCTGATCGACGTGCAGGGCGCGGTGCTTCAGTCGGTTTCGGCCGGGGCCATGCCCGATCT
This sequence comes from Sphingobium sp. FG11, assembly GCF_057809915.1. Lineage (NCBI taxonomy): Bacteria > Pseudomonadati > Pseudomonadota > Alphaproteobacteria > Sphingomonadales > Sphingobiaceae > Sphingobium > Sphingobium sp. FG11. The sequence goes on along the minus strand of NZ_JBMDKW010000022.1, from coordinate 13,116 downwards.
GCCGCTGGTCGTCGGCCCTTATGCCAATCGCCAGACCGCCGGGCTGAACCGGCTGATGGAGAATGCGCCGGCGCTCAAGCCGATGCTGGCGGGCGCGACCTGGGTCGGCAATCGCCGCTGGGATCTGCGCTTCCAGTCGGGCGAGACGCTGTCCCTGCCCGAAGGCGACCGCGCGTCGGCGACGGCACTGGTGAATTTCGCGCGGATGGATGGGGTGAACCGGCTGCTGGGACGCGGGATCGTGAAGTTCGATATGCGCGATCCCGACCGCTTCGTGCTGCGTTTGCCCGAAGGACAGGCGAAGGACCAGCCCACCGGCACGGACAAGAGCGCCAGCGCCCCGGCGGCGTCGGACGTCACTCCGGGCGAGGACGGTTAGCCATGGCGCAACCCAAGGTCGAAAAGCTCATCACCGCGATCGACATCGGGTCGTGGAAAGTATCCGCGCTGATCGCGGGGCGCACCGACACGGGCGAGCTGGCGATCCTGGGCACCGGACAGCGTGAAAGCCGGGGCGTGCGGCGGGGCTTCATCGCTGACATGGAGCGCACCGAACTCGCCGTGCGCGAAACGGTGGAGCAGGCGGAGCGGGTCGCCGGCACCAATATCGAAGATGTGTGGGTCAGCTTTTCGGGCGGCAGTCTGGTAAGCGACGTCGTGACGGTCGAGCGCGACATGAGCGGTTATCGCATCGAGCAGGCCGATATCGACGATCTGCTGACTACGGGGCAGCAGGGCATCGATCCCGATGGCCGCGTCGTCCTGCATGCGCAGCCGACTTGTTTCACCATCAACGGCCGGGTGCCGGTGAAAAAGCCGCTCGGCATGCATGCCGATCTGCTCGGCGTCGATATTCATGTCGTGTTGGCCGATGGCGCGCCGCTCGCCAATCTCGACCTGTGCGTGCGTGGCGCCTATCTCAACGTCAATTCGATCGTCGCCTCGCCGATCGCGACCGGCCTTGCCTGCCTGTCCGAGGAGGAGCGGGATCTGGGGGTCGCGCTCGTCGAACTGGGGGCGGGGGTCACCAATGTTTCGCTCTACGCCGGGGGCATGCTGGTGGGCCTGCATTCCATCCCCATCGGCGCGTCCGACATCACCGACGATATCGCATCGGCTTTCGGCATTCGCAGGAGCCAGGCAGAGCGGATCAAATGCTTTTATGGTTCGGCCATGCAGAACCGGCGCGATTTCCGCGAAATGATCGAGATCGCGACGCCCCAGGGCGATGTCGCGATGCCGGGGCAGGCGGCCGGTCCCAATGCGGAAGGGGGCAAGATCACGCGCGCCGCGCTGGTCGGCGTGATCAGCGAGCGGCTCAACCAGATCATGTCGGAAGTCAACGCGGCGCTGGCCGGTATGGGCTTTAACACGCCCACGGGACGGCAGGTGGTGCTGACCGGCGGCGGGGCGGAGCTTAAGGGGATCGCCGATTATGCGCAGGGCGCGCTGGGGCGGGCGGTGCGAATCGGCCGGCCGCGCGGCCTGTCCGCCATGCCCGAAGCGCATAGCGGCCCGGCCTTTGCGACGCTCGCGGGCCTTGCGCTTTATGGCGCTTCCAATCCGGTTGATCTCCGCGCGATGGCGCCGCTGCCGCAAACGGTGCATCGTATGGGTGCGCCATTATGGTGGCAGCGGATGATGCGTGCGATGCGAACAAACTACTGACCGATTGCGTTGGAAATGAAATTAGTAGGTGAATTACCCCATTTTCTGTTGCATTAACTTTCAGTGACAGTTTCGCTTCACATAGCCGAAGCTGAGGGAGCATGAATTTATGAGCATCGAGATCAGCCCGCCGCATGTGGATGAACTGAAGCCACGGATTGCGGTTATCGGCGTGGGCGGTGCGGGCGGTAACGCCATCGCGAACATGATCGCCGCCCATGTCGAGGGCGTGGACTTCATCGTCGCCAATACCGATGCGCAGGCGCTCAATGCCTCGCCGGCCGAGCGGCGCATCCAGCTTGGGCCGCAGATAACCGAAGGACTGGGAGCGGGATCGCGGCCGGAAATCGGCAAGGCGGCCGCCGAAGAGACGATCGCGTCGGTCGAACAGGCGCTGGACGGCGCGCATATGTGCTTCATCGCCGCGGGCATGGGTGGCGGCACCGGCACCGGCGCGGCTCCCGTCATCGCCAAGGCGGCGCGTGATCGCGGCATCCTGACCGTCGGCGTCGTGACCAAGCCGTTCACCTTTGAGGGCAATCGCCGGATGAAGTCGGCGGACACGGGCATCGAAGAGCTGCAAAAGCATGTCGATACGCTGATCGTCATCCCGAACCAGAATCTATTCCTGATTGCCAACCCGAACACCACCTTCAAGGAAGCCTTCCAGATGGCGGACGAGGTGTTGCAGCAGGGCGTGCGCGGCATCACCGATCTGATGGTCATGCCGGGCCTCATCAACCTCGATTTCGCCGATGTCCGCTCGGTCATGGGTGAAATGGGCAAGGCGATGATGGGTACGGGCGAGGCGGAAGGCGATGGCCGCGCGTTGCAGGCGGCGGAAAAGGCGATCGCCAATCCGCTGCTCGACGGCGTGTCGATGCGCGGCGCGAAGGGCGTGATCGTGTCGATCGTCGGCGGCGAAGACATGCGCCTGATGGAAGTGGACGAGGCCGCGAATCATATTCGCGAACTGGTCGATCCGGACGCGAACATCATCTGGGGCAGCGCCTTTAATGACGGCCTTAACGGCAAGATCCGGGTGTCCGTCGTGGCGACCGGGATCGATAGCGATGCGGGCGGCAATGCCGCGCCCTTGACCCAGCCGTTCAGCTTCGCGAGCCGTCCGGCGGTGGCCGTGCCGTCCGCCGCAGCCCCCAAGCCTGCACCCGCGCCGCAACCCGTGCCCGTCGAGCAGCCCGAGGCGCTGGAACTGGACGTGCCCGCAGCGCCCGCACCCGCGCCGGTTGAAGCAGCGGCGCGTGCGCCCACTCCGGCGCCCGCGCCCGCACCCTTTGCCGCGCCAGCCCCGGCGGCGATTTTCTCCGATGAGGATCCGTCGGAGGATGAACTGGTTCTCGGGTCGGACAGTGCCGAAACCCAGCCGGCTCCCGAAGCGCCTGCGCCGCGCGTCGCTACGGGCGGCACGCTGTTCGAGCGTATGGCCGGGCTGACGCGGGGCACGGAAAAGGGTGTTTCGCCCGATGAGGGCGCGCCGGGTCTCGACATTCCGCGCTTTCTCAATCGGCAGAGCAACCAATAATATAGGCTGGCATCCGTGTTGAGCGGGACGGCGACGTTTCGTCCGCTCCGGCGGACGGACGGTCGCGCTTTTGGGGCCTGTAAATTGCCTATTCATGGCCTGATCCACTAAGGGGCAGTGGTGAAACGCTTTTCCTTATGCATTCTGGGATCGCTCCTGCTGGCCAGTGGCGCGCAGGCGCAGTCCGATCAGGCCCAGCTCGTCCTGCCGTCCGGCGCGGCCGACCTTAACAACCATCTTGCCCGTCTCGCGGCCAATCCCCGCGACGTCAGCGCGCTGATCGGCGCGGGCGAGGCGGCGCTGGCGCTGGACGACCCCCGTGCCGCCGCCGGATTTTTCGCGCGCGCCGACGCGATCGAAAGCGGCAATGGCCGGATCAAGGCGGGGCTGGGGCGGGTGATGCTGCAAATGCAGAATCCGGCCGAAGCATTGCGCCTGTTCGATCAGGCGAACCGGCTTGGCTATCCCGATGCCACCATTTTGTCCGACCGGGGCTTGGCGCGCGATATGGGGGGGGATCAGGCAGGCGCACAGCGCGATTATCAGGCGGCGTTGCGGACCCGCCCCGATGACGTCGAACTCATCCGCCGCTATGCCGCGTCGCTCGGCATTTCCGGTCAGGTTGACGCTGCGGAGCGGCTGTTGCAGCCGTTGCTATACAAGAGCGATCGCGCGGCGTGGCGCTATCGCGCTTTCATTCTCGCGATGAATAACCGGCAGGCCGACGCCAAAAAGATCGCCGACCAGACCATGCCCGCCCAGCTGGCGGCGGCGATCGCGCCCTATATGCAGAAAATGCCCTATCTGACCGCGGGTCAGAAGGCGGCTGCTGTGCATTTCGGGCATTTCCCCGCCACTATCGGAACGACGATCGCGGCCATCACGCCGACCCCGGCCGCGCCGGGAGCCGCTTCCGCGCCGGTGCAGGTCGCATCGACGATAGCGGCGACCCCGCAAACGACGACCCGCAGCGACTGGCGGTCGCGCCGCGAGGAACAGCGGCGGGCAAGGGAAGCGAAGGCGGCGGCACGCAAGGCGACCCAGCTCGCGGCTGCGAACCCCCTGCCGAGGCCGACGCCATCGCCGGTCGCAGAACCTGTGTTCGGGCGGGCCGCTGCCGTTGCTGCTCCGCAGGCGCCCCGCTCGCCATCCACATCCGCTTTGCTGGCACAGTCGGCTGCGCCATCGCCGCCGCCCGCGCCTGTGGAGCGCGGGCCGATGACGCAGGCCCGGACGGAACCCTCATCTCCACAGGTGCAGGGACCGCCAGCACCGGGCTTCGACACCATCACCCCGTCCTCACCGCGAACGCAGGCTCAGTCACCATCGACCGCCAGTCAGATCAACGCGATCTCCCTGGCGCAAGCCTCCGCGCCGTCGCCGGCAGCGACAGCGCCCGTATCGATTACGCCTGCGACGGCTCTCGCGTCATCGGCTCCGCCCGCATCGACGATACCCACGCAAGCCGCGCCAATCGCGCCGCCGACCGCTGCGCCGCTGCCTGCGACCCCGGCCCTGGCGCCAGTATCGAACCCGACTGCGCCGCAACCCAATCCGGCCGCGACGCGTAGTCTGGCCGATATCATTCGCGCGATCGACGTACCCGAGGCCGAGCGGCAGGCCAGTGCTGGCGCGGTCGATCTGGCGGAACTCGACGCTTTGCAGACGGCTCGCCGGGCTGGACGACAGGCCATCGCCGAGAAGGCGAAAAAAGCCGCCGCTGCAAAGGCGAAAGCCGAGGCCGAGGCAAAAGCGAAGAAGGAAGCCGAAGAAAAGGCCCGTCTCGCGGCCAACCCGGCCCGCAACTGGCTTCAGATCGGGACCGGGGCCAATCGCAGCGCTTTGGGCTTCACGCTGAAGGCGATGCGCCGCAAATATGCGTCGATTGCGCCGCAGGACGGCTGGATGGCCAGTTGGGGCCGGACCAACCGGCTGCTGGTCGGTCCGTTCGCCAGCTTCACGCGCGCGCGGACGCTGGAGGCCAAGCTCAAGGATGCCGGGGCGGATGTGTTCGCGTGGCAAAGCGATGCGGGAGAGGTGGTCGAAAGGGTGAGCGGCGAGTAAGGGGCGGGGATGACCACCCTTGCTTCCTATGCCTGCCACCCCGATCGCAGCCGTGGCCGCCTGCATCCAGAGCCGGGCGGGGAGATGCGCGGGCCGCGTGACGTTTTTCAGCGCGACCGGGACCGCATCATCCATTCGATCGCCTTCCGCCGATTGCGGCACAAGACGCAGGTGTTCGTTTCGCCCGATGGCGATCATTATCGCGTCCGCCTGACCCACAGTCTGGAGGTCGCGCAGATCGGCCGCACGACCGCGCGGACACTGGGCCTCAATGAAGATCTGACCGAAGCCCTGTGCCTCGCGCATGACATCGGTCATCCCCCGTTCGGCCATGCCGGGGAGGATGCGCTGGAGGCGGCGATGGAGGATCGGGGCGGGTTCGATCATAATGCGCACACGCTGCGCACGCTGATGCTGCTGGAAAGCCCCTATCCGCTGTTCCGGGGGCTGAACCTCAGCTGGGAGATGCTGGAGGGGCTGGCCAAACATAATGGGCCAATCGAACGGCCGGGCTGGGCCATGCAGGAAATCGACGCACTGTTTCCGCTCGACCTGCGCAGCCATGCGTCGCTGGAGGCGCAGCTTGCGGCGATTTCGGACGATATCGCTTATGATAATCACGATATCGACGATGGCTTGCGGGCGGGATTGCTGACGCTGGAGCAATTGCTGGAGTTGCCGCTGGTCGCGGGTTGCTGGGACCGGGTGCGGGCGCGCTACCCGGACGTGCCGCAGGACCGGCTGCTGCGCGAACTGGTGCGCGAACAGATCGGTGTGATGGCAACGGACCTTTTGCGCACGACATCGGCGAATATCGCGGCATCGGGGGTGGAAAGCGTGGAGGATGTCCGCGCTTTCGGCAGCACGTTGGTGGGGTTTTCGCCCGAGCTGGCTGCGCAGGAACGGGATTTGAAGCGTTTCATGTACGCCTCGCTTTATCATCACCCGACGCAGCTTGCGGCTGCGGACAGGGCGCGGGTGGTCGTGACCGATCTGTTTCGGGCGTATCAGGCGGAGCCGCAATTACTGCCCGCCGAGTGGAGCGACGATTGCGCGCTGGAAGAACCGCAGCGTAGCCGCCATATCGCCGATTTCATCGCGGGCATGACCGATCGCTACGCCGAAAAGCGGCACGCGGAAATTTTCGGCGCGCCATCAGCGCATTGACGCGGGGCGTCGATTGGGCGATGCACGATCCGTCTCCGCCGCCGAAGATTCGGTGTCGGGCACGATGCGGGAGAGCATGGGCGGCCTTTGAGGCCATGCCCGTCGCCGAAGGAGCAACCGCCCCGGAATCTCTCAGGCCCAAGGACCGCATCGCGCGTAGACACTCTGGAAAGCGGACGGGCAGATTGCGCGTCCCACCGAAGGGGTAAGCCATGCGGCGTCACGCGCCGCTGGTCAAAGCTCTCAGGTTCCCGTGACAGAGGGGGTGACGAACAGGCGGCCTTGCGAAAGGCCGGGCATCGTTGCTGTACCCTCTCACGGAAAGGCCGTCCCATGACCGGCGCTGACGACATCGCGACCCTCGAAGAGCCATTGCCGCTCGAACATCTGCCGCTCGATGGCTGGCACCGCGCACGTGGCGCGCGCATGGTGGGTTTCGCGGGCTATCACATGCCGATCCAGTATGAAGGCATCATGGCCGAACATAGCTGGACCCGCGAACATGCGGGCCTGTTCGATGTCAGCCATATGGGCCAGCTCAGCTTTTCAGGCGAAGGTGTGGACGAGGCGCTCGAACGTCTGCTGCCCGCCGACATCAAGGGTCTTGCGCCCTTCCGTCAGCGCTATTCGATGCTGCTGGACGAAGAGGGCGGCATCCTCGACGATCTGATGCTGGCGCGGCCGGGGAACGGCGCGTTCGATGATGCGGCCATCTATATGGTCGTCAATGGCGCGACGAAATATGACGATATCGGCTGGATGATCGAGCATCTGCCCGATGCGGTCGTGATGAACCACATGGCCGATCAGGCGCTGCTGGCGTTGCAGGGGCCGGAAGCGGGCGAGGCGCTGGCGACCTTGATTCCCGAGACGGCCGACCTGCTGTTCATGCAATGCGGTCTGTTCGACTGGCAGGGCATCAGCCTGTGGATCAGCCGTTCGGGCTATACCGGCGAGGACGGGTTCGAGATCAGCGTGCTGGGCGAGGCCGCGGAGGCGCTGGCCGACGCGCTGTGCGCGCTGCCGCAGGTCAGGCCGATCGGGCTGGGCGCGCGCGATTCGCTGCGGCTAGAGGCGGGGTTGCCGCTGTACGGGCATGACATCATGCCTTCGGTCAGCACCATCGGCGCGGATCTGGGCTTTGCCATAGGCAAGCGCCGGCGCGAGGAGGGCGGCTTTATCGGTCACGCCCGTGTGATGCGCGAACTGGCCGAGGGACCCGGCGCGCGGCGCGTCGGACTGACCATCGAGGGGCGTTTGCCCGCGCGTGAAGGTGCGCTCATCTATGCCGGGGATGTGCTGGTCGGCGAAGTCACCTCGGGCGGTTTCGCGCCGACCGTGGGCGCGCCGATCGCGATGGGATGGGTCAGCACCCCCCACGCCGTCGCTGGCACGCCGCTGCACATCGAGGTGAGGGGCAAGCGCATCGCCGCCGCGGTCGCGGCCATGCCGTTCGTGCCGCATCGCTATCGTCGCAAATAATCATTAAAGCCAAGGGGTAATGTCATGAGCCGTTATTTCACCGACGAACATGAATGGATCGATGTCGAGGGCGAGATCGCCACGGTCGGCATCACCGATTATGCGCAGGAGCAATTGGGCGACATCGTGTTCGTCGAACTCCCCGCCGAGGGCGCGAATTTCGACAAGGGTGACGACGCCGCCGTGGTCGAATCGGTCAAGGCCGCCTCCGATGTCTATGCGCCGATTTCGGGCGAAGTCGTGGAGGCCAATGGCGCGCTGGAAGAAGAGCCTGCGCTGGTCAACAGCGATCCGGAGGAGGATGGCTGGTTCTTCAAGATCCGCGTCGCCGATCCGTCCGAGCTGGAAGGGTTGATGAACGAGGCCGCCTACAAAAAGTTCGTGGCCGCGCTGTAAGTTGGCATGGCCCCTCCCTCTACGGGGGGAGGGGGGAGATATTGATATGCGCTACCTACCCCTTACCGACAGCGACCGGCAGGACATGCTGTCCGTGATCGGCGCGGAATCGATCGACGATCTGTTTATCGACGTGCCTGTGCAGGCGCGGCTGGGCGAGCAGATTGCCGGCTTGCCCGATCATGCCAGCGAACTGGCGGTCGAACGCCATATGGCCGCGCTCGCGCGCAAAAATCTGTCGGCGGGGGACGCGCCCTTCTTTCTGGGGGCGGGCGCTTATCGCCATCATGTGCCAGCGAGCGTCGATCATCTGATCCAGCGCGGCGAGTTCCTGACCGCCTACACGCCCTATCAGCCGGAAATCGCGCAGGGCACGTTGCAGGTGCTGTTCGAATTCCAGACGCAGGTGGCGCGGCTGCTCGGCTGCGACGTCGCCAATGCGTCGATGTATGACGGGTCGACCGCCTGCTGGGAAGCGATCGGCATGGCGCGGCGGATCACCAAGCGGAGCAAGGCGATCCTGTCGTCCGGCCTGCATCCCCATTATGTGTCGGTCGCAAAGACGATGGCGAAATTTACCGGCGACGAGCTGGCGCATGAAGCCCCCCGGCTGGAGGCCGCGACCGATATCGACGCGCTGATCGCCGGAATCGACCAGGATGTCAGCTGCGTCGTCGTGCAATATCCCGACATATTGGGCCGCATCGCCGACCTGACCCCGCTGGCGGATGCCGCCCATGCGGCGGGCGCGCTGCTGGTCGTGGTGGTCACCGAGCCGGTGGCGCTGGGCGCGCTGATCCCGCCGGGCGAGATGGGCGCGGATATCGTCGTAGGCGAGGGCCAGTCGATCGGCGTCGGACTGCAATTTGGCGGGCCATATCTCGGCCTGTTCGCGTGCAAGCAGAAATATGTCCGCCAGATGCCGGGACGGCTGTGCGGCGAGACCGTCGATGCGGCGGGCAAGCGCGGCTTCGTGCTGACGCTTTCGACCCGCGAGCAGCATATTCGCCGGGAAAAGGCGACGTCCAACATCTGCACCAATTCGGGGCTGTGCGCGCTGGCGTTCAGCATCCACATGACGTTGCTGGGCGAAGCCGGGCTGCGCCAACTCGCCACGCTCAACCACGGCTATGCGGTGCAGGCGGCGGAGCGGCTGGCGACGGTGCCGGGCGTGACGCTGTTGAACGACAGCTTTTTCAATGAGTTCACGCTGGTGCTTAGTAAAGATGCGCGCGATGTGGTGCGCAATCTGGCCGAACGGCAGGTACTGGGCGGCGTGTCGCTGGGGCGGTTGTTCCCTGATGCGCCCGCGATCGGCAACGGGCTGGTGGTGGCGGTGACGGAGATGGTCACGCCCGAGGATATCGAAGCCTTTGCTGCGGCGCTTGAGGAGGAACTGGCATGACCATGCTGAAGGAAGGCCGCCCGACCGCGCCCGCCCCCGTGCCGGTGCACGAAGCGCATATGGCCCCCGCCACCGCGACGGGAAACCGCGCGCTGATGCTGGAAGAAGCGCTGATCTTCGAAATCGGCTCGGTTGAGACCACTGGCGTCGATTTTGCCGATGCGCCGCAGGTCGCCAATCGCTTGGGCGGCCTGGCGCGTCGCGCGCCGATCGGCCTGCCCGGCCTGTCGGAGCAGGAAACGGTGCGGCATTATACCCGGCTGTCGCGGCAGAATTATGCGATCGACCTTGGCCTGTTTCCGCTCGGTTCATGCACGATGAAGCATAATCCGCGCCTCAATGAAAAGGTCGCGCGGATGCCGGGCTTTGCGGACCTGCATCCGCTCAGCCCCCAATCGACGACGCAGGGGGCACTCGCCGTCATTCATGAACTGGCGCAATGGCTCATCACGCTGACCGGCATGCACAGCGTCGCCATGAGTCCCAAGGCGGGTGCGCATGGCGAATTATGCGGGCTGCTGGCGATCCGCGCGGCATTGGAAGCGCGCGGCGATGCGCGCTCGGTGGTGCTGGTGCCCGAAAGCGCCCATGGCACCAACCCGGCCACGGCCGCCTTCTGCGGTTACAAGGTCGAGGATATTCCGGCGACGCCCGAGGGGCGCGTCGATCTGGCGGCGCTGGAGGCGCGGCTCGGACCCGATGTCGCGGCGGTGATGATTACCAATCCCAATACCTGCGGCCTGTTCGAGCGCGACATGAAGAAGATCGCCGACGCCGTTCACGCGGCGGGAGCGCTGGTCTATTGCGACGGGGCGAATTTCAACGCCATCGTCGGCCGCGTGCGTCCGGGCGATCTGGGCGTCGATGCGATGCACATCAATCTGCACAAGACCTTTTCTACGCCCCATGGCGGCGGCGGTCCCGGTTCCGGGCCGGTGGTGTTGAGCCAGGCGCTGGCCCCGTTTGCGCCGCTGCCGTTCGTGGAGAAGCAGGGCGATCAGTTCGTGCTGATCGAGGAGGAGACGGCGGGCGAGCATCATGCCGGCACATTCGGCCGCATGGTCGCCTTTCATGGCCAGATGGGCATGTTCACCCGCGCCCTCGCCTACATCCTCAGTCATGGCGCGGACGGCTTGCGGCAGGTGGCAGGTGATGCGGTGCTGAACGCCAATTATATCCTGCGCAGTCTGGACGATGTGCTCGACGCGCCATTCGGGGCGAGCGGCCCGTGCATGCACGAGGCTCTGTTCAGCGACAAGGGACTGGCGGAAGGCTTCACCACGCTCGACATCGCCAAGGGGCTGATCGATGAGGGGTTCCACCCGATGACCATGTATTTCCCGCTGGTCGTTCATGGCGCGATGCTTGTCGAACCCACGGAGACCGAAAGCAAGGCGGCGCTCGACCAGTTCATCATGGCGCTGCGCAGCCTCGCCGAGCGGGCGAAGGCGGGAGACGAGGCGCTCAAGGGCGCGCCCTATCACGCACCGCGCCGCCGCCTGGATGAAACGCTGGCGGCGCGCAAGCCGGTGCTCACCTGGAGCGAGCCTGCATTGGCGCAAGTGGCGGAGTGACGCAGCCGCCGAGGCCCTGGCTGAGCGCGATCGACGGCGTTGGCGATGACAAGCGTCATGCGCCAGCGACGGCGCGCAACCGGGATGCGATCCTGGCGGTGCTTCGACAGGAAGCGCCACCTTCGGGACATGTGCTGGAGGTGGCGAGCGGGAGTGGCGAACACGCCGTTGCCTTTGCGCGTGCTCTGCCCGCATTGACATGGCAACCGAGCGACCCCGATCCTCTGGCGTTATCCTCGATCGCGGCATGGTGCGAGGAAGCGGCGCTTCCCAATCTGCAAGCGCCGGTTCTGCTGGATGCGGCCGCCCTCGACTGGCCAGTGGTCGAAGCGGACATGATCCTTTGCATCAACATGGTGCATATCAGTCCATGGGCCGCCACGGTCGGGCTATTCACGCAAGGCGCAAGGCTTCTTCAGAAGGGTGCGCCGCTGATCCTTTACGGACCGTATTTCCGCAAAGACCACGAGACCGCACCCAGCAATCTGGCCTTTGACGAAAGCCTGCGCGCGCGGAACGCGGAATGGGGCGTTCGGTGGCTGGAGGAGGTGACGAACCTAGCTGCAGCGCATGGGTTTGCCGCGAGCGCTGTCCGCGATATGCCAGCGAACAACCTGACGCTGGTCTACAGAAAGATGTGACCAGGTTACAAGGTCAGGCACTATGCCCCACACCCACCTCGGCGACGCGCCGGTAACGGAAGTACCAGACCTCATGGCCGAGGCGGCGGGCCTTGGCTTCGTAGCGGGTTTCGGGCCAGCCGCCCGGCCGGTTCAGGAAATCGTGGGGTTCGCTTGCGAGCCACTCGAACGAAGGATGGCCGTTCATCACCATCAGCGCCCAGCGCAGATAGACCGGATGATCGGTGCCGAAGCGAAATTCGCCGCCGGGTTTGAGTTTGCTGGCGATCATGGCGACCGGGCCGGGGTTCATCATCCGGCGCTTGGCATGGCGCGCCTTGGGCCATGGATCGGGATGGAGGAGGTAGACGAAGCTGAGGCTGCCGTCGGGAAGGCGCGACAGCACATCGAGCGCATTGCCCATATGCAGCCGGATATTGCCCAGCCCCGCCTCGCGAATGTGGCCGAGCGCGGTGACGACGCCGTTGAGGAACGGTTCGCAGCCGATAAAGCCATGATCCGGAAGCAGGTCGGCGCGCGCGGCGAGATGTTCGCCGCCGCCGAAGCCGATCTCGAAATGGAGGGGCCGGTCATAGCCGAAAAGCGAGGCGGCGCTGATTTCGCCCTCTTCCGGCACGGATAGCGCGGGGAGCAGCGTATCGGCCAGTTCCTGTTGACCGGCGCGCAACTTATGCCCGGACTGGCGGCCATAAAGGCGGTTGAGCGTGGTGGGATCGCCGGATTTGAAAGCAGTCATGCCGGGCCGATAGCGACCAGCCCCTTCGCTGCCAAGGGCGTCAGCCTATTTGCACTTGATGAATTTGCCCTTTGCATCCTTGCACGGTGCCTTTCGCGCGGGAGCGGGTTTGGGCGGGCATTTGACGAACTTGCCCTTGGCATCCTTGCAGGGCGCGGCAAGGACAGGGGAGGCGGTGCCCGCGACGAGCGCCAGTCCGATCAAGAAGGCGGCGATCTGACGTGTCATAAGGCGCACTCCCGAAAGAGAGGGGGGTGCCGGGCTCGACAGGGGTGCGAGCCCGACAAGGGCCTTATGAGCGCGGCGGACCGACGATCCTAGTGAACTTTTGGTCATGTTTCGGACGGGTTGCGCACACTGATTTCGGCGCGTGTCGACAAAAAAAGGCGCCGGAGTTTGCTTCCGGCGCCTTTTTGTTTCTGCGGCGATCAGTTCAGGCG
>NZ_JBMDKW010000021.1:0-49375 GCF_057809915.1 Sphingobium sp. FG11 | reverse complement strand
AGGTGGGTCACTTCTCGATGAAAACCCCGGGTCACTTCTCAACGGCAATCAACAAGTAGATCCTAAAGCACGCCGAGGGCCGCCCACGCTCTCGGAGCGCGGTCGGAAGTGCAGTTACGGCACCTTTAGCGAGCGCCGCGCTGGCTTAATCGCGTACTCAGCTAATGTGAGCGAGCTGCCGATCAGCTTAATGCGGTGCCAGCCCCATCTCGACGCCTGTCTTATCATGCAGTGCGAAACGATCGATGATGTCGGCGCTTGCCCGGTTATAGCCGATTACCTCGACGTCCCGACCATCGCGTCCCAAGCGCGCGACGATCTTGTCGAGTGCGCCGACGCCGGAGATGTCCCAGAAATGCGCTGCGGTCACATCGATCAGCACTCGCCGCGCAGTGTCCTCAGTCTGAAACGCGCGCGTAAACCGTTCGACCGAGGCGAAGAAGATCTCGCCGGTAACGTGATAGGTCGCCTGCATGCTGTCGATCGACACGGTGCGCTTGACCGAGAACATGCGCTGGACCTTGCCAGCAAAGAATATGCCGGAGAGCAGCACGCCAGCAAGCACGCCCAAGGACAGATCGTGCGTCGCCACCACCACGACGACCGTCGCTACCATGACCACCGATGATGTTAGCGGGTGGCGCCGCAGGTTCAGGATCGAGTTCCAGCTGAACGTGCCGATCGACACCATGATCATGACGGCGACGAGCGCAGGCATCGGCACACGCCCGACATAGGGGCCGAGCACGACAAGCAAGAAAAGCAAAAACCCGCCAGCGACGAAGGTGGACAGTCTGCTGCGTCCGCCGGACGTGACGTTGATAACCGATTGGCCAATCATCGCGCAGCCACCCATGCCGCCAAACAGCGCCGCGACGATGTTTGATCCACCTTGGCCGGCGCACTCCTGACGCTTGTTACTATCGGTATCGGTCATATCATCGACGATCTGCGCGGTAAGCAGCGACTCCAGCAGTCCGACCGCTGCCATCGTCAGCGAATACGGCAGAATGATCCGCAGCGTATCGAGCGTCAGCGGCACCTGCGGCAGCGCGAAGCTGGGCAGCGCCTCAGGCAGCTTGCCCATGTCGCCTACGGTATTGACCGGCAGACCGAGAGCGATGCTGATCGCGCTCAAGATGAGGATCGCCACCAGCGGCGAAGGGATGGCTGTGGTGATACGAGGGAAACCGTAAATGATCGCGAGGCCGCCAGCGACCATGGCGTAGGTCTCCCAGCCTACATTTGTAAGCTGTGGTAGCTGAGCCATGAAGATCAGGATGGCGAGCGCGTTGACGAAGCCGGTAATGACCGACCGCGAGACGAACTGCATGACCAGATCGAGCCGTAGCAGGCCAGCTGCGATCTGGATAAGACCCATCAGGATCGTGGCGGCGAACAGATATTCGACACCGTGATCGCGCACGAGCGGCACGACGAGGACGGCGACCGCCGCCGTCGCGGCCGAGATCATGCCCGGCCTCCCGCCAATAAATGCGATCGTCAGCGCGATCGCGACGGAGGCATAAAGACCGACCCGTGGGTCGACGCCGGCGATGATGGAAAAGCCGATTGCTTCGGGAATGAGCGCGAGTGCGACGACGATGCCGGCCAGGATGTCGCGGCGCGCCGCAGCAGCATTCGTAAACCACTCGCGACGGTAAGCAAAAAGATCGAATGTCATTGGTAATCCACAACAGGGCACAGAGCGCACTTGGTGCGCATGGGGGTGGGTGCGTGTTGTTGTCCGGCGGATCGGCGGCCGAAATAGCCACCCGGAATTTCACCGGGTCCTTGCGAATGGCGGGCCCCTATCCCTTCCCGGCGTGTGGGGCAACTGGTCAATCGAACGAGGGCTAGCGATAGATTGGTGAGCACCGGAGCGCGCGACTGTTGTGCGTTGCGGAATGAACTGCGATAAAGAATGCGGGTGTCGTTTTTCCGAAGGAGACGGCAGGTGAAAGCGCTGGTCGGGCCGCCAGCGCGCGACCCATGCCCGGAAGATTTGCTGATGAATGACATCCGACGGCCGCCAAGCGCGCTACGCAGCTTTCTCAAGAGTCAGACGTCTGGCGGTCTGATTCTCATGGCGGCGGCCGCACTCGCGCTGCTGGTAGCCAACTCGCCCCTAGCGCCAACTTATTTCGGTGCGCTGCACGCGTATGTCGGACCGTTGAGCCTGTCCCACTGGATCAATGACGGCTTGATGGCCGTGTTCTTTCTGCTGGTAGGCCTGGAGATCAAGCGCGAGGTACTCGATGGGCAATTGTCGAGCTGGAACCGACGCATCCTGCCTGGTGTGTCTGCGCTCGGCGGAATGGTCGTGCCAGCGCTGATCTTCCTGGCGTTCAACGGCCAAGACCCGGACACCGCACGTGGCTGGGCGATTCCTTCGGCGACCGACATCGCATTCGCCCTTGGTGTCCTGTCGCTGCTTGGCGATCGTGTCCCCACATCACTGAAGGTCTTCCTGACGGCACTTGCGATCATCGACGACTTGGGCGCCGTGATCATCATTGCCCTATTCTACACCAGTAACATGTCGATCCTTTATCTCGCCCTTGCAGGCGTAGTCGTAGCCATGCTGATCGGCATGAACCGGTACGGTGTCGTTCGGCTAGCACCGTATTTGCTGCTGGGCGCCCTGCTGTGGTTTCTGGTCCTGCAATCCGGTGTGCATGCGACCATTGCCGGGGTCGCGCTTGCCCTTACCATCCCGCTGCGCCGCGACTTGGGCCGCCCGGACGACATGGTGCATTCGCCGCTGCACAAGCTCGAGCATGGCCTTCACGGATGGGTGACATTCCTGATCGTGCCGATATTTGGATTTGCCAATGCCGGCGTCTCCTTCGCCGGGCTGACGCCGGCAGTTCTTGCCGACCATCTGACGCTCGGGGTCGCCTTGGGGCTGCTTCTGGGCAAGCTGGTGGGCGTGTTCGGCAGCGCCTACCTCGTGATCCGTGCAGACTGGGCTGACATGCCGGCCGACGCGAGCACGCTCCAACTGCTCGGCGTGTCGCTCCTGTGCGGCATCGGTTTTACGATGAGCCTGTTCATCGGCCTGTTGGCATTCGCGGATAATGCGTTGCTTCAGGAAGAGGTGAAGATCGGCATCCTCATGGGCTCGTTGCTGGCGGGGCTTCTCGGGTGGAGCATCTTGCGCGTTGCGCGCCGCGAAACGCGCCAGCCCACCCCGGCGTAAGGAAAAGCAAAGCCTTAGACGCCACCATCGTTTATCAACTCAATCGGTGAGCGATCCCGCTGGCCAAGTAGCGAGCGCCTTGTCAGTCAATGGATCCGCAATCGCGAGTTCATCCAGCACCACGAAAACCAGGCAGACCGGACGCTGTTCCGCCCCGCCGGGCTGACGGCAAGCCACGGGCAGGTCATTCGAACTACTCCCGAGGCGTCCGGTCAGGCGCAGAGCCAGGCCCTGCCTGCCATCGAACTCCGCTCGCTCCATTCGCAGTACGGACGAATAAGCCTTGCCGTCGCGACGCCCCTGCCGTGCGCCCCCCGCACCGAAGACTTGTCCGATCGCGACGGTCTGTCCGGCTAATGTAACGGGCTCGGCTCCCATAGGTACCGCCGGTGTCTGTGAAGCTGGACATGCTTCGCTGCGGGTCCAAGGTCGCGCGATCCAGAAGCCTTCGATCGTCTCTGCGTTCGATGCAGCATCCCCCGCAAACCATTCGCTCGGCGACCACGTTATCGGGGAGACATCCAGGCGCAGCGCTCCAGCCGCATCATCGTACCGCCAGCGCATTGCCGTCTTGCTGTCGGCGTCCGCCGGTCCATCGCACCCGAAGGGCAGCGATAAAGTAAACGGCTTGCCGACCGAATCTCGAACGCTCGCCGGCATGGCATCGCCTCGCGCAGTGGCATCCGCCGCCTCAGCGGCCAGAGCTAGAATGTCAGCACGACCCAGCACGCGAGTTGCACTGACCGTGGGCGACGGGCTGGGTACGGGCGCGACTACGACCGGAGTTTTCGGGGTTTGGCGTTCCTGCGAGGAACGCTGCCCTAGCAGAAATCCGCCCCCGCCGACGACCATTATCGCGAGTATACCGGCGGTCAGGGCGAGACGACTAGCACGCGGGCTGGGTTCATTCATGGACACAGGATAGCAAGTTCCGGCAATGGGTTCACCATGAACATGACGTATCCTGCACAACCGCCATCGGCCGTCCGCCGTTGAGTGGCGAGCAGATCCTGACGCTGGTGGTGCTGGTGGCGGTCGTCGCGGCGCTGATCTGGGACAAGGTGCGCTCCGACGTCGTCGCCTTGGCAGGCGCGGCGGTGCTGCTGATAACCGGGGTCGTCCGTCCGGTCGAAGTGCAGGGCGCGTTCGCCAGCCCTGCCATCATTGCGCTCGCCTCCCTGTTCGTCATCGCCTACGCGCTTGAGCTCTCCGGCCTGCTCGATCGCGCGATCGAGGCGGCGGTCCGGATGTGCAAGCAGATGGGCGCCGCTGGGCTGTGGGTGCTGCTCGCCGTCATCGGGTGCTTCTCCTGCTTCCTCAACAGCACACCGATCGTCGTGATGGGCGCGCCGGTCATCCGCGACGTCGCTACGGCGCTGAAACTTCCTCCGAAGCGCTATCTGATGCCGCTGTCGTACATTACCGTGTTGACCGGCTGCTGTACGCTAATCGGCACGTCCACAAACTTGCTCGTCGACGACATGGCACGCATCGCTGGGCAGCCGCGCTTCGGATTGTTCGAGATTACGCCGGTCGGCATTCCCTTGGCGCTGGCTGGCGGGCTCTATCTGTTTCTGTTCAGCGGCAAGCTGATGGGCCGGAGCTTGACCGATCCAGCGACCGAGCAGCGCACCCCGGATTTCGAAGCACCGGGCGCGCAGATTGGCCACGCCGAGCTCTTCGCTGAACCTCGCCCGTTTCAGCCGGTCAAGGCGGCTATCGCCGGGGCGGTTTTTGTCGCGGCGATAGCCGCGGCGGCGTTTAACATCGCGCCAATCGCGGCGTCGGCATTCGCGGGCGCGGTACTTCTGATCCTGTTGCGCGTCATTACCGCGGATGAAGCCTACGGCGGCCTGCGCCCACAAATCCTGATCCTGATCGCCGGCATGGTCGTGATCGGTATCGCCATGGAGGAAAGTGGCCTTGCCGCCGCCGGGACCGGCGCGCTCGTGGGCTCGCTGCATGATTTTAGCCCGCTGGTCGCGCTGATTGTCCTTTACGGACTGACCATGATCCTGACGGAGCTGCTATCCAACGCGACCGTTGCGGTGTTGGTCACGCCGATCGCCGTGGCGCTGGCGGAAAGCCTGGGGGTCAGCGCGCGGCCATTCCTGGTCGCGGTCATGATGGCGGGTAGCGCGGCATTTGCGACACCATTCGGCTACCAGACGAACGTCATCGTCTATCAGATGGGCGGATACCGCTACATGGACTTCGTCCGTGTCGGGCTTCCACTGAACCTGATCACCTTTGCCGTTGCGATCCTGGCGATTCAGGTATTCTTCCCGTTTTGACCGTTCAGTGCTGGCGGCCGAGTTCTACGCCGGCACGGCAAGCGGTGGCACAGATCGATAGCGGCGCGATCGCACCAGTTGGACCCGTCCGCTTCGATTGGGTCGCTTGCCAATAGAGCCGGTCAGCAATCGTCCCACTTTCTGTGGTTCTGCGATGCCAGGCAGGCAACCGTGGATGTCGGCTCATGACAAGGGCTGCCGTTCCCCGCGTCGCTTGGGAATGGCAAAAATGTCCCAATTATGCCTGTCCAGGGAGACCTGGGCGTGTACCCTGTGCGTCGGCTATCGAGAGGTTGATTGGCCGCAGCGACGATCGTCTTGGCGGCACCAGTTCGACGCCGACATGGCAATCACCAACCAGCTTAGTCTGGGAACACGTGGCATTTCCCGGGCATGGTCTGCGGATTGATCCTCTTCCTCACCAGTGACGGAGTTCAACCAGGCCGATCGCGCTTCTGTCGCGATCCGCATCGGCGGATCGCTGTTCCCTGACCTTCTCCCCGGCTTCAGTGCTACCGTCGAGCTATTGCGCCTTCACGGATTGGGAGGGGACCGAGTTCGATCCGGACGATCTCGATACGAGCGTTCCCCTGTACCTGGCCGACCATGAGGTCGCCTGGGGCCGGTTCGAGGCGATCCAGGCTTTCTGTTTCGATCATGCCCTGGTTTTCGCCCGCTGGATGGCGGCGCTCCTGGGGCGTTCGGCCCCGAGCGGGTGATCTTTGACGGCACGACCGTTCGGAGTTTCAGTGCGTCGGACGATGACGAGATCCTGATCTCGGCGGCAACGGTGCGCGGTCTCGGCAGTTATGCGCCGGTGCTGTCGCATCTCGCAGCGGCGGAATTCGAGATACCCTCCGTTCCGGATCGACGGCGCAGGCTGAGGACAAAGCGAAGCCGGTCTGTACTCGACACCTCCCCGCCAGAGGATGCCGCATATGGGCGCCCGCGAGGCGCCGGCAACCCGCGAACGGCGGGCCGAGTTGCCGTGTGCCACGGCTGCCCGCACCACCCCTTGTTCGCGCGTTTCCCTCGGCTGTGCCTCGGTGCCAGCCCCTCTTTTGCGAGCGCCCGGAGGATGCGCATCCGGCGGAGAGGCCGCCGGCACAGACAGAAAGGCTCGCTATCATGTCCACATCGCTTGCAGCCGCACTCGCGGCACTGGAGCTAGGGCACCTCGAACCCCGTGCTGAAGACCTCAGTGGCATGGCGCCGCCACCAACCGAGGCGCTGGAGCAGACCGTTACCGCAATCTGGAGCGATCTCTTCACGACGATGAGCAACACGTCGATCGAGCGCGACATCGAAGATCTGGGCTGGGGGCTGGTGAACCTCTTCCACCGCGCCGCCGCCAAGAAACACGGGCTGGTCGATCGGCTGACCGACGACATCCGCCTTCTCCTCGCCGAACAGGACGGCTCCGAAATCAGCACGGCCAATCTGGAGGAAAAGATCGATCTCGCCAAGAAGGTCGAGGAGTCCGCTGGTGCCTTCGAGATCATGCGCGATGTCGCCGCCGCGCACTATATCCGGGAGACCGGGAGATCGTGGGTGCCATCGTCCGGCAACCGCATTTCGCTCGGTGTCACCGCCGGGATCGTCGACGGCCATGCCTTCCTGCGGGCGCGCCGCGAGCGGGCTTTGAACGCCAACACCGCGCAGGGTACGCCGATTGTGTTCGCCGGTGGCCGCCTCACCTTCGCCAACGACGAAGATATGAAGACGTTCGCCGATAACCTGCTGGCCACCCTCAACAAGGTTCGCGCCCATGTCGGCGACATGTATCTCGTACACGGCGGCGATATGAAGGGTATCGAACGGCTTGCAGCGTCATGGGCCGAGCAGAACGGCATCCAGCAGGTGCGGTTCGGTCTCGATCGCAAACTCGGCGATCGCGCCGGCTTCCGTCGCAACGAGCAGATGCTCTCGCTCAAACCGCGTTTCGTGATCGCCTTCCAGGGCAATGGCGTGACGGAGCGGCTTGTCATCGAAGCCAAGGCTCGGGGACTGCGTGTCGTTGATCGCCGCGGCCCATTGGGAAGTCCTCCTTCAGCTGCTCGTCGCGGTGCGGGCTGAAGGCGCGGGCCGCCGGTTTCCCGGCGGCCCCTTTTCCGCTCCGCTCACGGTCGTCTTCTCGAAGTTCCCGCAGGCAAGAGGGGAGGGCGGCGAGGCCTTTTGGGTGTCGCTGAATAGCACTGGAACCCCGTCGGCCGTGTCGGCAGCGGGCGTGCGTTTCAGATTCCACCAGCCATCCGCGTCGCTCACGCTGCACCGGGCGTCGCTTTGCCACGAAGAAGGGAGATTATGATGCGCGATTTGCATGATGAGGAACTGCGCGCTTTGCTTGCGTTCCGACAGCGCCATGGTCGCTGCTGGAAGGCGGCGTTGCTGCTGCGCTGGTCGGCCGGCACCGACACCGATGAACCCGGTGCGGCGCATTTGCGCCATCTGCGCAATATCGGAGGACCGCGCTGGCTGATCGGGCTATCGCCCGCCACGCTTGATGACGCTGCGCGGCGTTTCGCCGGGGACGTCGATCCGGCGCTGATCGACATTTTCATGGAGAATGCCACGGGCTTTGCCCGCTGCGCGTCGGCAAGCGTCGGGATCGCTCCGGCGAGTGCTGCACATTCGCTGGCCATCGCGATCGAACTCAGCCTCAAAGCCTTTCTGATGAAGGCGGGCTATGCCGACGACTGGAACCGTGTCCATATTCGGCATGACCTCGAAAAGGCCCTGGCGCTTGCGACGGAAGCAGGCCTGTCCGGCCTGCCTCTGGAATTGCCGGATCTCACAGCGATCCTTTCGCCGGCCTATAGTCACCACGAGATCGACGCGTTGTTCCGGGTCGGGGCGTCACCCTTCGATGTGACCGACGCCTGTCTCTGCGTCGACCGTCTCCTTGCCGTGATCCGGGTGCAGATCGCGTAACCGGCCCCGCAACATCATCCATGCGCGCACCACTCGAAAGGGATTTGCCAATTCGATTGAAGCCAGAGACGGTTTTCCGACTAAACCCGCCGGACGGCCATCATGTCTTCTTGTCGTAGGGGCCGCCGCTGCTTCGCTGCGAACGACAAGTCGAACTGGAAAATGGGCTGACCAACGGTGGTGGGGCTATCGGGCGTAGATTGCTGCGGTGATAGGGCAATGCTTCTGCAACGGTTCCTGGGTTCATAGAACCAAAGCCACCATCCCTTCTTTTTGACCTGATCCCTAAGTCGGTCGTTCGGTGCTTCCAACCCGCTCCCCTTCGGGCCGAGTTGCCGTGTTCCACGGCTGCCCGCACCACCCCTTGTGTCGGGGTTCCCCTACGCCGCTTGCGCGCTCCGGTGGAAGCACCGCCCATGCCCGCCTTTTGCGGGGGTCAGTCGAAGGGACGGTCCCTTTGGCACCCAAAAAAGGAACCTCGACATGCAGAACCTCGTCATCCTCGCCGGCAATGTCGGCGCCACGCCGGAAGCCCGCACCACCCAGGGCGGCACCAAGATCACCCACTTCAGCCTCGCGACTTCGCGGCCCAAGCGAGACAGCAACGGCAAGGTCGTCAAGGACGACAATGGCCGCCGGATCGAAGATACCGAATGGCACCGGATCACCTGCTTCAACGGCGTCGGCAAGACCGTCGAGCAATATGTCGACAAGGGGATGAAGGTGATGGTGCGCGGTCGCATCCACTACACCCGCTGGACCGACAACGAGAATATCGAGCGGTACGGCGTCGAGATCATCGCCGACGAGGTGACCTTCCTCACCCGCGCCAAGCCCGCCAGTGGCGACCAAGGCGGCAATGACAGCTCAGTGGATGACGACGAAATTCCCTTCTGAGACCGGCGAAGCCCGGCGGCTCACGCCGCCGGGCCTTTTTGCTGTTTTCCGCAGCACGGTTCGGGATCGAGGGAAGTTCGGGAAATGGATCTGAACGAGCGCGGCTAGGATATTGCTCTTCCGCGTCCTCTCAGCGGCAGTGGCCCGCCGCATATCGGCTCCATCGCAGCACTGTGCCGCTCGCAATCATGGCGCAGCTGATATCGCCGATCGCTGGCGCGGCGCACCAGGCACCGGTGCGATCCCCTTTTGCATTGCCAGTCGATCGGCATTGGAGTCTTGGACCTGTGACAAGGATATGGCCTGTGGCGCTGCGCCCCTTCGCGCCGCCCAGCAACCGCACCAGCATGTCGCGCGCGACAATCCCGCTGGCGCGCGGGCAGGGGTGTCCCGTGCGGCACGAGCCATCGATCTCCCGCGCCGCTATCCCAGCGAGCCGGATCCGTGGTCCCTCGCGACACCAAATCGGGCCATCGCCGTCCCAAACCCTGATCGGTGTGCAGGTGAACGACTGGCCGCCCTGCACGACCGCGACGGCAAGCAGAAATACAGCGAGCATCAGCGCTCAACCCGGAAAGGGGTGTAAGTCATGCTTTAGGGAAGAGCGGCAATGTATCCGACCTCGTGGCGGGCTCGTCGGCGAGGATGTCGTAGCAGCGCAACCGCATTGCCAGGTGTCGCGCCAATTCCGCCGTTGCACGGCGTCGTGCAACGGTATCGCCACACCCAATATCGGTGACGAGGGCCGGTTCGGCCGTGGCGAGCGACACCTCGAGGTGGAGGGCTAGGCTATCTTCATCGACTCGGAGCATGGTCACAGAATAGAACAAATAAAGAACATTTATCAAGTGTCGAGATCCAGCGACCCATCCATTATTGCTTGGGTGACGCCAGCCATGACTGGACATCGCCCAGCGTTCCCAACAGCGTGCTGATCGCCAAGCCCTTCGCGATCAGCCGTAGAGCCGGTCATCCCACCAGATTGGTTCGGGCAGTTCGAAGCTGATTGCTTGCGCGTCGGGATGTGCTGGATTGATCAGGAAGTTGCGTTCCACCCGTGCCGGGATCGAAGGCACCAGCAACAGCGCCGAGCGCCCTGCCGCGAACCAAGCCTCGCCAAAGGCCTTGCAGATGTCTTCGCGCTTGCCGTCCCACCCGGAGAATTTCGCGGTCGGGAAGACTTCATAGCTGACGCCGTTGGGAATGGTGATGCGGATATAATGCTGGTTGGGCGGCATCACCGTGTTCGCGTGGGCGAGCTTTTCCAGCATCGCCGTCGGATAATGTTCTGACGTGTAGATGATCGGGCTGGCCGCGGTGTTCCACCGTCCCGGATAGAGCCGAGCGCCTTCGCTGTCATAGATCGGATGCGCGCCATCGGGATCGCCGATCCTGAAGCAGGTCAGCACGCGGTCGGTGATCTGGGTTCTCACGCCCCGCCGCCGTAAGCCGCCCGTCCCAGCAGGTTGATGACGACATCGGCCCCGGGCCCTGTCGCCAGCGCCACGTCGAGCGGCGCTTTGTTGTCGAGCATGGGATGCGCGCGGCCGAGAAAGTCGCGGACCTTGGCGGGATCCTTATAGATATCGAGCGCGAAGCTGAACACCTTGGCGATCCGCGCCAGCTTGTCGCCTTCCTCGCTGGTCAGGCGCTTGGACGCCGACTTCTTGCGGCGATCAAGCGTCGCCTTGGAAATGAGGCGGAACTTGAAGCGGCTGTCGCCCGGCGCGACGGTGTCGGCGAGATGGTCGAGCGCGCCGACCGGCAGACCTTCGAGGATCGAATAGCTCAGCCCCAGGCGCGTGTCGCCCTTGCGGGGCGCAACCCCAAGCAGGGTCTCGATCGTCACGGGCTGGCTCGCCATCTGCTGCTTCTGTCTCATCTGATGCAGATGTATGTCTCACATGAGGCAAGCACAAGCAACCGGTGATATCCGTTCGGTGGCGCCATGACCTCTTCCGGCCGGCAGCTTCACCCCGCTCTTTGAGGCGCAATCCTTGGTCCGGCGCGCGGCCTAATGCGATCAACCCGTAAAGGGTCCGGTCGCTTCGCTACGGCTTTTGGCCTGCGGCAAAAAGTGATCGCGGCCACCCTCCGAACACTTCGGGCGCCAGTCGAGCGGGGATGAACCCGCCGGCTTTCAAGGAGCCTCGACATGTTCACCGACATCAAGATCGCCCGCCTGAATGCACTCGGCCTCTCCAAGACCCTCATGATCGCAACGATGGTCATTGGGATCGGCAACCAGTTCGCCGTCATCACCGCCGACGACTTTGACGGCGACCTGGTCGTCATCAACGATTATGACCCCTGGGAGATTATGTAGACCCGCGGGGTATTGCCCATCCGGCCGGGCGTCTGGCCCGGCCGGAGTACACATAATCAAAGCGACTGAAGGAAGGCCATCAGATGATCCGGTGCCCGATACCGCGATGTCGGGGCGTCGATCGGCTGTAACCTGCTGAGCGCTTCTTCCTTCATGGCCAGATCTGCCTCCAGGTAGATATGCGTCGTGCCGGTGCCCTCGTGCCCGAGCCAGAGCGCGATCACCGTAATATCCACGCCCGCCTGCAACAAATGCATCGCCGTTGTGTGGCGGATGGTGTGCGGCGAGATCGGTCGCCCGGCAAGCTGCGGCTGCTGACGCGTGGCTTGATCGACTGCCAGCGCGAGACGCTGTGTAACGGCAGAGCGCGACAGCCGTCCACCCGAACTGCTCGGGAAGAGGAAGTCGGACTCACCAGCTCTGCTGAGCCGGCGTATCCACGGACGGATGATCGCGGCCGTGGGTTTCCATAGCGGCGTGCTACGCCGCTTCCGGCCCTTGCCCTGCAGATGCGCGACCGGGGATACGTCGAGAACGACGTTGCCCACGCGGAGATCGATGATCTCAGACACGCGCGCTCCAGTGTTATAGAGCATCGTGAACATCGCTCGATCTCGCTGGCCGACCCAGCTTATTGGATCCGGAGCGGCGATAATCGCTTCCATCTCCGGCCTGGTCAGGAAGCCGAGCACCGCTTTATCGCATCGTTTCTGTGGGATGGCCAGGCTGCGCTCGATGGTGGCCAGCGCGGTCAGATCCTGGTGAGCAGCATATTTCAGGAACGAGCGGATCGCGGCCAGAGGCGCATTGCGGCTACGCACGCCGTTGCCGCGCTCCCGCTCGAGATGATCAAGGAAGCCAAGGATCATCTCCGCGTCGAGATCACTGAGCATCAGACGGGTTGGCGCCTTGCCGATGGTCGCTTCTGCAAACGCGAGCAGCAGCCGGAAGGTGTCCCGATAGGCTGCCACCGTGCTCGGGCTGACGGCACGATGCTTTCGCAGGTGCTCCACAAAGAAGCGTTGCAGGATAGCCGAGAACGACGCGTGGGCGGATGGCTCAACCATGGAGAACCTCCCCAACTTTGCTGCCAAGCGCTTCGAACCGCTTGCCGGCTATCGCCATGAGTTCGGGCACGGCCTGCATGTACCAATAGGTTTCGCCGATGTTGACGTGGCCGACGTAGGTGGCGAGCGCCATCATAGCATTGCCAAGATTGCCGCCCTCTTCTTGCCAGAGCATCAGTCGGCGACAGATGAACGTATGTCGGAGATCATGGATGCGGATCGACCGATGACCGCCCCGCGCTTCGATCCTGAGTTCCGAGGCGACCTTCGAGAAGGTATTCCGCGCTGTATCGTAGCGGAGCGCCCGCCCGCTATATTCGGAGAGGAACAGGGGAGCCGCCGCATCCATCGCGCCATATTTCGCGCGTATTGACAGATAGCTCCGCAGTGCGGTGCCAACGGTCGGATGCATGGGCACAAGGCGCGATCGGTCGAACTTCGAGTGTCGGACGATCAGCTGCGTTTGATCTGGGTCGATGTCGCCGCACGTTAGGCGGAGCGCCTCGGAGATCCGCAGGCCTGTCGATGCAAGCAAGCCCAACAATGTCGTGAACGTTGCTGGCGTCAGCCCGCCGAACGGCGCCAGGCGGGACGCTGCGTTGAGCAGTGCCTCGATTTCCGCTGGCGTATAGATGTGTGGCGCGACCCGGCGGTGTCCCCGGCCGAACGGATTGCCTTCCGGGAACACGGTGGTGGGATCGTGCTCAGCTAGGAAGCGGGCGAACGGGCGCAAGACGTTGACACGACCGGCCCAGGTAAATGGGTCAGCGTGCAACGCTTGTTCGCGCGCCCATCGCAACACGATGGCGGGGGTCAATGCGCCGTCGTGGCCGTTCGCATCAGCGAACCGCGCGAACGCCATGGTCAACTTGCTCGCCGTCGAAAGCACGAAGCCGAGGCTGCGCCGTTCGGAAAGATACGCTTCCGCGCGCGACAGCATGATGCCGCGGCCGCTCATTTCGCGGCTCCTGGCCACGGTAATGCCACGGCGGCCAAGCGAGCAACGTCGACGCGAGTATAGGTCGCCGAAGTGACGATGCTACGATGACGCAGCACGTCGGCGATCTGCTTCATCGGCGTGCCGGCGTTGACCAGTCGGCTTCCCAAGGTGTGGCGAAGGATATGAACACGGGTCCGATCCCAGCCGCATCGTCGATAAGCGGTGCGGATCGCCTTTTGTACCGTTAGCCGGCCAATCGGCACGCCGAGCGGCGCTACGTGCCGCACGAAGATCGAGCGGCACGTAGTTTTCGGACGCTCATGCAGGAGATAATCGGCAATCGCCTGTCCCGTGGCCACGGGAAGTGGCAACACGTCGGCGCGTCTTCCCTTGCCGGCCGAGAGATGCAGAGTGCCCGCTCGCCAGTCGATATCGTCGAGACGAAGTCTTGCTACCTCTCCGCATCTCAGGCCCAGATCAGCCAGACATCGCGCCATGGCATATCCCCGGCGCGGCGACGAACAGGGCATGTCGAACGATGCGAAGAGCTCAACCAGTTCATCGTGCGACAAGACCTCCGGCAACGATGTATCACGCCAGTAGGCGGGGCGTGGCACCGCTCGCTTCAGACTGGCGACCTGGTCGCCGAGGAGTTCCCGGTAACGAAACCAGCACTGCAACGCGCCGCCCATCACACGGACGGTATTCGCGCTTGCGCCGGGCTCGCCGATTACGAAGCTGCGAATAGCGGCAACGCTGATCGACGCGAGCACGATCGGCCTGCAGCCAAACTGCGCTCGGAGGAAGCGACGTATGATCCGGCACCGGTGGTCGCGTGTCCCCTGGGACAAACCCCATATATCCGCCATCCTGCGATCGAAGCCGGATAACTCGCGTGCGATCTCATCATCGCTCGGCATCGCGGCTATTCCCTGCGCGCGCAGAATTCGGAGGAGAAGGTTGAGGGCGGCGCGCACCTCGATCATCCCGAGCGGCACCGGCCGCTGGCACGAGCATCGCGGCAGATGTTCCGACAAAAAGCGCTTGATCACCGCCTCGTCAACATCGCCCGCCGCATGCTCTTCGCGGGCTAACCACTGTCCGAAGTGGACTATGGCAGCGAGGTAGCGACGGCGGCGCTCGTTATATCGCGCCGCGAGCAGATGTTCGCGGTAGAGCGGGAGGATTTCCGCAAAGACATTTGTGGGGTCTTCGGTTCGAAGCTGGAGCGTCAGGGGTGTGGCCATTGTTTGATCTCCCATTGAAGAGAGATCGACTTTGGAGCCGCGATTACGTGCATCATAAACGCTTGTCACGTTGTGCGATCGACGGGAACGGCAGCGTCTGGTGGATTGCTGATAGTCAGATATTGGCGGACAGACTGTACATAACTGTCATTCAACTCGGCAAAACACCGTTGTAGCGGCCGCGCGGCCTTATCAGTGTTCCGATCCGATTTTGTTCAATAACGTGAGCGCACCAGCCCACTGCTCGGCCAATCAGAAAAATGCGGAATGGCGCGTCTCTGGGCAATCCCAGTGCATCGACCATCACCGCAAGTGCATAGTCACAATTGGGAAGCAGTCCCGTAAGGTCGAAAACGCTGGCGGCCAACGCCCGCAGGTCATTCGGCGCCTTGATACCTGCCAACATCAGGCCCGCACGAGGGTCGCCATCGGGATAGAGGTTGTGGCCAAAGCCCGGCAGCATTCGATCGCGCTCTAGCCATTGTCGAACAGCTTTCTCCGCACCCTGCCGCCGAGCATCTTCGGCAAGGTATCGCAACGCTTCGCCAGCACCGCCGTGCCGCGGACCGGATAGGGTGCACAATCCGGCAAGCAGGCAGGCGGGCAGCGATGCCCCGGTCGATGCGGCGACGCGAGCGGCGAATGTCGAGGCGTTGAGGTCGTGGTCGGCCATGGAGACCAGCGCTTGACGCAACCGCTCAGCACTTTGCGCATCGCAATTCCAGCCAAGAGCAAGTCGCTCATGGGTCGGACCCGGACCATCTGCCGCACCGCAGATCGATGCCAGTCTGCCTATGATCATCGCTGCATCCTGCGCAATGTGATCACCGCTGCAGCCTAAAATGGGCTGGCCTTGTGAAGAATGGGCGGCGAGGACCGAAAACGCATCCCCGCCCGCTTCGACGGCATCGGGCGAAAAGACGGGCGGATTCCGCACATCCCAAAGGAGTGCGGCAGTTTCCTCGAGCGTCGAACTGCGAGCCAGTTCGATAGCATCCTGCCCGCGATAATAGAGCTTGCCGCGATGGACGGTAGACAGACTTGTCAGGAGCGCCGGTTCTCCCCAGTCCATTGAACTAGCCGCAATCGCTGCCGGCTTCCGGCCGCGAGCCTTGCGAAGCGAGACTTCGGCGATGTCATCCGCGTTATAGAGGCTTCTACGGCTGTCGGCGGGATCAGGTTGCACGCGGATGCGGCCCCTGCTCGCATAGGCATAGAGTGTTTGCGCCTTGACGCCCAAGCGGGACAGCGCGGTGTCGCAATCGATCCAACCATTCATATTGATTATATATATCAAGATTGATTATATCGACAATCAGGCAAAAGTGCTGCTCACCTGATCGGGAGGAGGCACCATGTCCGACACTATTGCGCACTCCATGCTCGCCGGCATTTTGGCTGCGCTTGACCTCCCCGATGGCAACGCATCGCGCGTTGCCTTCAGCAGTGACGATCGCTTGCCATCCTGCTTTCCTGTTTCAGAGCTGGCCGCCGCTTCGATAGGTGCTGCTGCCGCAGCCGTATCCGAATTGGTCGGCTTATGCTCGGCCGTCCCGCCGGTCTCCGTCTCCTATAGATCGGCGTCGCTTTGGTTTGCCTGGTCGATTCGGCCTCAGGGGTGGGAAATGCCGAACCCCTGGGACGCCATAGCGGGCGATTACAAGGCTCGGGATGGATGGATAAAGCTCCACACCAATGCCCCACATCACCGCGCAGCGGCGCTGTCGGTGCTCGGTTGCGAACCAAGGCGCGAGGTTGTTGCGGACATTGTCGCGACTTGGCGTGCAGGCGAGCTTGAAGATGCGATTGTCGCTGCTGGTGGCTGTGCCGCACGCTTGCGGTCTGTCGAAGAATGGGCGGCCCATCCGCAAGGCGAAGCCGTTTCGGCAGAGCCATTGATAATCTGGGATACACCAAACAAGGGAATGGCGAGCGAATGGCAGCCTTCTCGCGCTCGCCCGCTTTCGGGGCTGCGTGTGCTCGATCTCACCCGCGTTCTCGCGGGGCCTGTGGCGACGCGATTTCTTGCTGGATTTGGCGCGGATGTCTTGCGTATCGATCCACCCGGATGGGATGAACCCGGCGTCATCCCCGAAGTGACATTGGGTAAGCGTTGCGCAAGGCTCGACCTCAAGACCCCATCTGGGCGTAATGCCTTCAGTGCGTTGCTCAACAAGGCCGACATATTGGTTCATGGCTATCGCAGCGACGCACTCGAAGAAATCGGGTTCGGTGCCGGGGCGCGACAGGCCATTCGCCCGGGCCTGATCGACATTTCCCTTGATGCTTATGGCCATAGCGGTCCTTGGGCGCGGCGGCGGGGTTTTGACAGCCTCGTACAGTTTTCATCCGGGATCGCAGCTGTGGGCATGGATTGGCGCAACGCGGACGCTCCGGTCTCGCTTCCCGTTCAAGCACTTGATCATGCTACAGGTTATCTCTTGGCGGCCGCCGCAGTTCGGGGTGTGATCGCAAGAACTACCGGCTCAGGCCCATCAAGTGCGCGGCTGTCGCTGGCACGCACAGCCAAGTTCCTAGCTCATCACAAAGGCAGTCCGTCAAACGCAGGATTTGCGCCGTCGATGGATGAAGACTTCGCCGCCACTGTTGAACAAACAGATTGGGGGCCGGCACGGCGTTTGCTTCAACCGGTCAACATCGCTGGCACTCGGATGCACTGGAGCCGGCCAGCAACGAAACTCGGTTCAAGCACGGCAACCTGGATCGGGTAAGTGAGTAACGGGGCCTGATGTCAAATCTTTCAAGGTCCGGTTTTGGGGAAGCGCCGGGTCATCATGAACCTCCAAAAATGGGGCGTTACATGCCGTTGACCGAGCAAGTACAGTTTGTTCGATTATGTGCAGTCCGGCCGGGCCAAACGCCCGGCCGGATGGGCAATGCCCCGCGGGTCTACATAATCTCCCAGGGGTCATAATCGCGATTATGCAGACATCCGCATAACAACGAATATGATCCGTTCGCGTGACACTTGCCGGGAGCCTCAGGGCTCCCGGCTCTGCCAAACATCGACGGGCATCGCGCTCTGTTTGTACTCTCGAGCAACCGATTATCAACATGCGCGCGATACAAAGTTGGGATGAATGCCGAAACAAAGATTCTATCCCAAAGTGATGACGCATTGTGGAGCCGGGTGGTCCATGATGTGAACGCATGGCGCGGGGCGTGTCTGCAGTGTTTCTCCGCGGCCGAGGCTGGCGTGACCGAAACCTTGCTATCTTTGAGTACGGTGCCGGAGAAAGGTGCGGCCGTCCGTCTGCGCCATCTGACCGGGCAGCGGTTCGACGATATCGCGGCGGTCCTTGGTACGGAAGGGGCCTTTGCCGCTGAGGGGAAAGCGGCGTTCAAAGCGATTGAGGCTTTTCGTGCCCATGAGCGCCTTCGAACATTTCTGGCGCATGGGGTGGCAAAGATTGCGATTGAGCGGACGGACAAGTGGATCGTGGTTTACCGTCAGGTCTCTATCCGTGCGCGGCAGGCTGAACGCACCATGCTTCTGGTCGAGGAAGCGGAAGGCCTTGAGATGCTCGCTGATATACGGCGGAAAAGCCAACAGCTCTGCTCAGTTCTTGGAAACCTGCGCCACCAGTTGGTGAAATAGACGCAGTACGCATCGCAGATTGGGCATGAAGCGAGGACGTTGGCGGCTCCGGCTGCACCGGACCGGGCTCTAGGCTTGCGCCCCGAGCCCCGTGCCGGGTCTCGGCCCATGCGGGCAACGATCCCTGCCGTGGTCGCGCAGTCAACAGTGCTCGGTAACGAGCAGCGCTGCGCTGTCGCTGAAAGGCGCTGGTCGACCAAGCGCAAGATGAGCTGGCGGGCATAGACTTAGCCCGTCGCGGAGCGCCGCATCGTCGACCAGGATGCGCCACGGTCCACCATAGCGCCGGGCGGCCAGGTAGAAGGTCGCACCATCGCACGCGACCATGCGGCATCGCTCCTGGCGATCGATCAACGACGCACTCCCGCCATAGCGGGCGACCAGTTCGTCAAGGTCGGCGCGCATCAGGGCGCCGCAGCGGCGGCACTGGGTACGAACCTGAATCTGCAGCTGCTGCATCGCGCCGACGCTCGATGTCCAGCGCGGCCAAAGGGCAATGATCCGGGCGGTGTCTGTCATGATCGGAAGGATAGCGAAGCCCTCGCTCGCGCGTCCAGCAGCACGTCTGAAAAGTCGGCCATGCCGTTCCTTATTCCCTCTGACCGCCGCATCGACGGTTCCTTCCTGGCTTGGCGTCCTCGCCGCGGCACTTGCCAGCGCAAGCCCGGTGCCGGGCTTCTCCACATCCGTTGCGACCCTGTCGGGTGCGCGGGCGCGCTATGCCCCGGCGGTCCGGTCGCCTGTCGGAAGGCCCCGATCGGCGGGGTCTGACACAGCTTGGAAAGTCGAACGTCATGGCCGACCCCCAGAATGACAAAGTCCTATCCGCAGACCAGCGCATCGCGACCATCGCGCGGCTCAATGATGCTCTGCGCCGATCCATCCATAACCCGGGCGTCAACCAAGTGGTCATGACCGCCGGGGTCGCCGACTTGATCGGCGATACCAGCCTGTTTCGCGGGTTTCAGCGCCGCGCGGAACTGCTGCGCACGGTGCGCGACTATGATGCCTTTGGTCCCGACGTCGATCCGCATGGGGAGCGTGATTTCGGTCGCTTCGAGTTCGCGGGCGAGGCCCTGTACTGGAAGGTCGATTATTATGATCGCGCGCTGACATATGGATCCCCTGACCCGACAGATCCCGATGTCACCATCCGCGTGCTGACGCTGCTTCTCACCCACGAATATTGAGCCATCATGGCCCCGACTCTGTCGGGGCCACCTTTTTACGGAAAGGATTCGCCGGTGCCGCGAGCGCGGATCGCCTTGCGCCACCCGGTTGCGCCCGGGGTCGGCCTGTCCAGATTTCCCATCTCTGGCGAGTGAACCCGGCCACCCCCCTGACCGGGGGGATAGCCGAAAAGTCTGCTTGAGCAGACTGTCGGCGGTGCCGCCTGACGTCCATTGGACCTTGTTCCCCGGCACGAGAGGGGAGGCTGCGCGGCATGAGGGGCCGCGTCTTGCTGCGCGGTCAGGGGACCGATCGGTGTCCCTGGAACATGCCAAGGAGACCCGCAGTGGCCGACTATTTTTCCCGGCATCCCGACCATGCGTTCGTATTCGCGTTCGTCTGCTTCGCGATCACCGTTTACCTGTTTCGCTATGTCGGACCGGGTATCGGCGGGGGCGGCGACTGGTCGTCGCGCGACCATTATGAGCGCAACCTGCGCGATGGTCCCCACGACTATGAATCGTGAGGGTCCGGCGATCATGAAGACGATTGTCGTCAGCCTGCTGAAGGGCGGGGTCGGCAAGACCTTTCTCGCCACCCACCTCGCCTGGTATCTCTCTGAGCAAGGCGGCAACCGCGTCGCCTTTCTCGACCTTGATCCGCAGGGCAGTTCCACGCGGCGGCTCGCTAGCGAGCGGACCGGGTGGTTCTCGGCGGACCTGTTTGATCCCGAGGCGCGGCTCGACCTTACCGATGCGCCCGGGATCACGGTCTTCGCCGCCGATCCGCGGCTGCAGATGGTCAAGGCAGCCGGTGATGTGCGCGATTTCCTTGGCCGGTTTCCCGCGTTGGGTGCCCATTTTGACCATTGCGTCATCGACACCGGTCCCAAATGGGATGAGCTGACCTTGAGCGCGATGGCGGTGGCCGACGCAGTCATCGCGCCGGTCCAGGTCGCCGAGGATTCGATCGAGTGCGCCAAGATGCTGCTCACCGCGCTCAAAAAAGCGGAGGGTGCGCGCGGCGGGCGCAAGGTCGATTTTCTCGGGCTGTTGCCCTCGATGGTCAATCCTTTCGACCGACGCGAAATGGACAATGCGGTCAAACTCGCCCGCGCCGTTGGCGAGAAGCTGATGTTCCCCGCCTTCATCAAGGCGCGGCCGACCTACAAGCATTCGGCCGAACAGCATCATCCCGTCTGGCGCGAAACCGGTAGTGGCGCAAAAGCGGCGGCTGACGAAATTCGGCCGATCCTGGCCGAGATCGTTCGCCGGATGGACGACCGCCGCCAGAGTGCGGCGTGATGGGCAAGTTCGATCAGCGCGCCGAAGAGTTCGGACTGCTCGTCGGTCTCCATGATAGCGCGCGGCGCGTCGAGGATCTGCCGCTCGACTGGATCATGGCCGATCCGGAAAATCCGCGGCGCGTGTTCGACGAGACGGAGCTCAAGGATCTTGCTGCCTCGATCGCCGCGCGCGGCGTCCTGCAGCCTATCATCGTCGCCCCGAAAAATGGCGACGGCCTTCACGTCATCCGCGTCGGCGAGCGGCGCTTTCGGGCATCGCGCCTTGCCGGGCGCGAGACCATCCCGGCGATCGTGATGGCGGTGGTGAACCGCGCCGACACGCTCGCCGATCAGATTGTCGAGAATGACCAGCGCGCAGGCCTCACCCCCCATGATCTGGCGACCGGGATCGAACGCATGCTGGGTGCCGGCGTCACCCAGGCGGAGATCGCCCGCGCGCTCGGCCGATCGAAGCAGTTCGTATCGCTCTATGCCGCCTGTGCCGACATGGCGCCCTGGCTGCGGGCCGCGATCGATCAGATGCCGATCCGCTTGCTCTACGACCTCCACCGGGCTGCCCGTACTCATGGCGACGCAGTGCGCGCCTATGTTGAGCGGCTTGGGGATGAAAACGTGACCCTGGCCGAGGGCGGCCGGTTCATTGCGGGACTTAAGGCATCCGAGACTCTGCCGGATGCCCGTCTCCGCGATGTGCCCGCGCTCTCGGACGGGCAGGGCGCCGAGCGCGCCGCACCGAGCCGGCCGGTTCGTGCCGGTGCCGGTTTGCGGTCGATGTTCGAAACGGAGGTGCCGCCGCAGCCTCGGCCGCTCGATGCGGTTCGGGTGACGGTGGGTGGGCGGACAGGACGTTTGATCCTGCCCGAGCGCGTTCGGGTGGCGTTCGACGACGGCCAGGAGGTCGAAGCGCCTGTTGCCGAGATCGCCATGGAGTAAACCATCGGCGGGGCAGGTCGGGGCGCATCCAATCACCCCTCACTCCGCGTCGAAACGATCGAGCTTTTCAGACAATTTTGACAGCCGTGCCCCTTTCTTCAGGGGCGCGGCTGTCTTCATTTGGCGGGCGGAGGGAATTGGTTCGGTCGGAGATATTCTTTTTCCCATCGATGCCAGTCGGGTTGGATACGTCGCTTGAAGAGGGGTGAGTCTGTTTGAGCAGACTATAGGACGAGTGGTTTTAGGTGAGGGCCGGATAGGCTTGGCGCCGTCATTGTTAAACAATAGCAATGGGGTGTGGCGTTTTTTGGCCTCCGTCTGCCCGATGATCTCGCGGCGCGCTTCGATGCTAAGGCGACTGCCGCTGGCGGTCGCTCAGCGCTCCTGCGCAAGCTGATCGACGCTGCGCTTGAAGACGCAGGGGATGCGTCGAGCGCGACGGCACCGCCTCGGACTCGCACGACTGGCCGGCTGCAGCTTCGGCTCATGCGCGAGGATATCGTCCAGCTCGATGCGGCGGCCGATGCGCGCGGCCTCAAACGGACCGAGTGGCTGGTGATGCTGTTGCGCCGACGGTTGCATGCGACATCGCCGCTGCCGCGCGCGGACCGGGTGCTGATCGCGCAGTCCTGGCGCGAACTCAACCGGATCGGCATCAATCTCAACCAGGCGGTCCATGCGCTGCATGCCGCGACCATGGTGGATTCCCGTCTCGACCTGGCGCGCGAGGCCGCGCGGGTCGCGTCCTTCCGGGATGAGGTGGCCGATCAGCTGCGCGCGCTTGGCCGGGCGCTCAAGGGTGACATGGCCTATTGGGATACGGCCGATGAATGAGGAGGATGACGGCGTCCTGCCGCTCCCCAGTCTGATGGAAGCCTGGCGACCGCCAACCGGGGGCAAGCGCAGCCTGCGCGGGGGGACACTGCGGATCCGCTCGGGCGGCAAGGGCAGGGGCGGGAGCAATGCCGCGCCGGCCCTGTCGGCGGCCGAGGCGCGGGCCAAGCTCGAGCGAATTGTGCGCAAGGCCCCCGAGGTCATGGTCAAGATCTCGGGCAAACAGCGTGGCGCCAGGCATCTTGCCGAGCATTTCGGCTATATCTCGCGTCACGGGAAGCTCGAGGTTCGCAGCAGCGAAGGCGAAATCATCACCGATGAAAAGCGCCTGAAGGCGATTGCTGCCGACTGGGACATGCTCGATCAGGCGATGAACGCGCATGGCAAGGACCGACCGACGTCGGTGTCGATGGTCTTGTCGATGCCGGGCGGTACGACCGATGCCGCCACGATCCATGACGCCGTGCAGGCGTTCGCGCGTGTCGAATTCGAAGGGCAGTTCAGCTATATGGTGGCGCTCCACACCGATACCGCTCACCCCCATGTCCACTTGACCGTCGCAACCCAAGGTGCAGACGGGACGCGGTTCAATCCGCGCAAGGCCGACCTTCATCATTGGCGCGAGAGCTTCGCCCATGAATTGCGCCAGCGCGGCATCGCCGCCGAAGCGACGCCGCGCCGCGCGCGCGGCCATGTCCAGAAGCGGGTGCGTTCGCCGGCGCACCATCTGGAGGCCCGGACAGCCGGGCTGGGGAGGGACTTGGATCTCAACCGGCTGATCGAAGAGCGCGCGCAGGAGTTCGCACGTTCAAAGAACCCGGAGCGTAGGGTGGAAGATGTGCTGGCGCTGGGCCGACAGAAGCAGATCCGGGGGGCATACGCAGATGCCGCGGCCGCGCTGGCGGCGACCGGGAAAGACGAGGATCGCGCGCTGGCCGAAGAGATCGCAGGGTTCGTGGCCGATATGCCGGCGGCGGTGTCGCGGCGATTGGAGCGGGCGCGGGAGATCATGATCGCCGATCGGAAAGCAGCGTCACAGGATGAACGTGGCAAATCAGGCAGCGGTGGGCGAGAGGAACAAAGCATCGCACCCTCGAAGCCGCGCGATCGTGAGCGCTAGTCCGCAAAGTCAGGAGGAATAGCTTTTCTGCGGAACCTCAGTCCCGATTTCGTCTGGCGCGGCATGGGCGGGATCACATGTAAAAGCTGTACCGCGGCGCGATTTCCTGACCTTCAGGCACATATTTCAATACCTCTCCTACGTTCCGCGCGGCTGCAATCGTGATCGGCATTCCATTGTCGAATTGGGTGTTGTTCCAGTTCATCTTTGTAAGTGCGAGCGTCTCCTCGGCGATATGCTGAAGTGGCTGACCCAGCGCCTGACACCTCAGCATCAGGGGCCGTGGCACATACATACCCGGATATGTGCGGAAGAACTCCACGCTTCCACGAGTGTAGAGCAGAGCCTGGTCCTTATCGAAGCGGAGTAACGTGCCGCGCAAGGGCGGATAGACTCCCATTCGATAGAGCCGAGTCATCGACTTCTGGATCCAGACAAAGTCCGCATAATCGATGTCGCGTTCGTCGATCGCCTTGTGGAAACCGGCAAGTTCGTTTCGATCGAACCGCGACGTCTTGTGAAGCACGACCCGCGCCGGGTAATGTCCGTGCTGTTGCCTGAACACCTTGAGCGAGCTTTTCAGCAATTCGTAGGCATCCTCCGCCGTCAAGTGCGGCTTTCGATCCTCTTCGCTTTCAACCATCCTACCGCCGCGGAGGATTAGACCTTCGCCCCGCTCGTCGAACATCTGGGCGGTGCTCGTGTGGATGTGCTCGCCATCGACCGACCGGTAGAAGCTCAATCCCACGAATGAAGTCCGCAGCTGGCGGGCATCGCGCGCGAGCCTCCAGGGCAATCCTCCAGCTTTGTAGTAAATGGCGGTCAGTAGATTCCACGCGACCGTGGCAGGGTCTTGCGTGCGTCTGTCACTGTTCTCCTTCAGCTTACGCGGAATTTTGAAGCTGGGGTCATATGTGGTCGGCCAAAGAAGCTGGATCGGCAAATGGAGCCGCATGCAGGCGGCTTTGAGCATTCCGCGAAAATCAAGGTCGGGGCCAGCCTCTGCCTCTTCGCCGCCTTCCGCAGCCTCGTTTGCGCCGGCAGCATCGCGCGCGTTATAGGTCCGCTGAATGATTTCGATGGGCAGCGCTACAAGTACGACGTCGGGCTTCGTCGTCCGTTCGGCGAGAACGCCCACTTCCTCTGCGATGGCTTCCACGACCGCTCGCGTCATCTCGCGCTGGCCTGCGATCGCAACGATCTTGGCAATTTCTCGAGGCGGAATCACCCTTTGAAGCTCGTCGGACGTTACGAATTCACATCGGAAAGATTCGTCCGCGCCCGTTCCAGGGAACGGCGGGAAAAGGTTGGGCTGGCGACTTTCCTTCGCCGGGAAACCGACCCGGCAGGCTTCGAGCCACCGAGCGGTGCCTTCCACGGTCTCGCCGCTGCCGACGATGCCGACCCGAATGCGCTTTGGGGCGCCCTCCGTGCCTACATCGAAGGGACCATAGTCCATCAAGCCGAAGCGAATGTCGGGGTGCCGAAATGCGCCTCCGAACTCCAGCGGGGGCTCCTGAACATGGGACAGCCTCATTCCGTGCTGCCGTCTATTTGTGCATATTCGAACAGTGGGGAAGACGGATCGGCCTCCTGCGATTTCCAGAGATCGTCCGGGACGCCAACATCCATTTCGAGCAAATCCAGAGAAGCGAATGATAGGAACGGATACCGTGTGGTCAGCAGATCGTCGGCACCGTGGGTTAGGAAGAAGTCCCGCCACATCACAAACTGGCCCATGACCGCGGCGTTGTTTTCCATTTCCTTGATCTTTTTCAAATGCTCGCCAGCCCAGGCGTCAGGGTTTTTGCCATCGTGCGTGAAATGGTAGGTCGGCGTGAGCTCCACGAACCAGACACCGGCAAAGCGGACGAACCGGTGCTGAAAAGCGGAATGACGCCAGTATGATGCGCGACCTGGATCGGTCTTTCGCTTCCCGTAGCTCCCAACTACTCTGCGGGTCGTTGTGTTTTTCAGGCTCCGATACGCGTAGTTTAAGGTGCTGCGATCGCGCGGCTTCTGGAAATAGAAGACCCCTGACTTTCGATCATGCCAGAGGTCCGGTCTTACGAACTCACCGATCGCCCGATTGAGCAAGGCAACAAAGTCGCGCTGCCGGTCTTCATCGTCACTGTCCGCCCATTCGTCGGCGCCGAACTCCTCCATCGCTTCCGCTTCGCAGAGCTTATTCCAAGGCCACCGGTCGAGATCGTGAAATGACAGGACGGATTTACCGCGCACGATCCACTCGGAACCTGCTTGGCGATCAAGTGCTCTCAGTGCCGCCCCAAAGGCTTTGTCCGTGGAGAACGTGGTGGGCGCCCAATACAAAGTTTCCGCCGTCGTGACGCCAATCAGATTCGTGAGCAAATCTTCTTGCCGCCGGACGCTCGGGCCGGATGCGCCAGGTGACACAGAGGCTGCGACTGCTGTAATGGCTGCCTTTGAATCCCTTGTAAAAAGGTCCGCTACCTTGTCGAAAACGACCTTTCGCGTTTTCAATCGTTCAGCGTCGGAGAACCAGTCCTTGATGGACTTCCAGTAAGCTGTCCCTTCTTCGGGTCGAACAACGATCAGCAGGACCGGGGCCGTTCCGTGCATCCAATAGGTGATGTCCGCTTCCGAGCAGGGATATTCAAATGACTCCTCCGTCTCCCCCTGCAGCCGCTTGCGTTCGGTCGCCTTTCCCTGGATCTGTAGCAGCAGGTTACCGACCGCGCCTGTGGCGACGTCACGAAGTTCGATAAACCCGTCGATGCCGGCCTCGACACCACCGGTTTCGTAGAACATGTAGCCCATCGAGAGGACGACTTCCTCAATGCGCGCAATTCCGCGCATACCGATTATGTCACTACTGCCGATCTTCTTTGCCAAATTGCCCTCCAGTGAAGATCTCTATCGTCCGAGGCCCACTCCTCGCCAGAACTTATCGCGAACGTGCGCAGGTCAATCAGCCTAGCTATCGCCCCCAGAGTCAGCCCTGCGGCCGCTATTTATCAGGCTGCGCAAGAGACGACCGGCGCGGGTGATACTGCGATGATATCGCCC
Source organism: Sphingobium sp. FG11 (assembly GCF_057809915.1). Lineage (NCBI taxonomy): Bacteria > Pseudomonadati > Pseudomonadota > Alphaproteobacteria > Sphingomonadales > Sphingobiaceae > Sphingobium > Sphingobium sp. FG11. The sequence continues at coordinate 22,441 of NZ_JBMDKW010000021.1, read as the reverse complement.
GTAGTCACCAGTACGACCAGCCCGCGAACGGCGCCCGTCATATCCAGATAGTTGCCTACCTGCGCGCGATAGTGATTGAGGGTTTCGGCTGTCGGCTGCACATCGCTTTTCCAGTCGATGACAACGGTTGGCCTACCCGCGCTGTCGAAGCTGGTGGCGTCAGCAATTCCCACCGTCGCCTGTTCAACGCCGTCGACGTCGAGCGCTGCATAGACCGCCAGTTCGGGCGCCAACGTCGGACGCAACTGCGCGATCTCGGGGAGCGCCAATGTGCGGACCACGCAACCGGCAAGTTCGTCTGGAGAAAGGCCCTGAGAAGGGTCTGCCATGACGGGCCTGCCGATCTCGCCGATGAGCGCTCGTGCACGCTCGCTGAGTGCTCCCGCATCGTCCGGCGTCTCACCGGTCAGCACTTCTTCCAGCAGCTTGTGCAGGATCAGGCCCCTTTCGCGGCCGCCCTGAACATTGGGGCGCACCGCCTCGTCATCGGGCTGACCGGCCTCCGACGCTGCCCAGATTTCTACTGCTTCCGGGGTCAAAACCGGTCCATCGGCGCTTTCGTCGCGGCTTGGCGCAAGCCAGATCAGGCGACGCTGGCGCGCTTCGATCGATGCCGCTTCAGCGGCAAAAACATCCCGGGTCTGGTCGTTGGCCTCGTCGCCTGCCGCAAGGTCGAGCTCGGGCGGCAAATGCGACAGGTCGAGCGCCGGCAGTTCGGCAAGCGAAAGATCCAGAAGCGAAATCCATGCCGATTTCGATTGCGCCGCATCGAGGCGTGGAAGCACTAGAAGCTCGCGGGCGCGCGTCGCTGCGACATACCACAATCGGATCCGCTCGCGGTCGAGTTCGGCCTTCTCGGCGTCTCGCGCAGCGTCATAGCCAACAGGCCTCACCCCAAACACCGGGCAATAGAAGGTGTCGCTGTCGCGGTCGGTCACGGCGCTTTCGGGTGCCATGATGCTGGTCATCGTGTTGATCGGGACGACGATCGGCCATTCAAGGCCCTTGGCCGCGTGCATCGTGTAGAGCGCCACGGCCTCTTCCTGAGCATCGGGCCGTCCCTCGACCGCCCGGGCCTCATCGGTCCATGCCACTGTCATCGTCTCGGCGAAAGCGCGCAGACCGCGAACAGCAAAGGACGTCGTCAGGCTGAGATAGAGATCGACGTTTGCAAGCGCGCGCTCAGCTTGGCCGCGATGGCGCTCCAGCAGGATGGGACGGACCCGCAGCGCGTCGATCGCTTGCGACAAAAGGTCGTGCGGCGTGGTGCTGTTGGTTTGACGATAGAGCGCCTGTAGCGTCTCGATGGTCGATCGGGCCAGCGGATGCGCGATATGCTCGAGCTCAACGCCGAGGTCGAGGCGGGGCAGCCGTTCGGGATCGTCTTCGGCACGAGGAAGTGCCCAGATGATGTCGAGCAGTTCTTCTTCGGTCAGACCGACGAGCGGGCCGCGCAGCAATGCCCCGAGGGCGAGCGTGTCACGGCGGTCGGCGAGAACACGCGTCAGCGCGATCAGATCCTGGATCTCCTGACGGCGGAACAGGCCTTTGCCTGCCTGCGTGGCGACCGGGATGCCGTGGCGTTCGAGCGCCTCCTCGTATCGCCAAAGATCACTGCCGGTGGGCGCAAGCAAAGCGATGTCGCCTGGCCGGCAAGGTCGACTGGCGCCGGAGCGACGATCGAGGATCATCTCACTGCCAATCAGCCGGGCGCACATTTGGGCGATCGCGTCGGCTTCACCGTCGCGCTGGTGCTCGGCTGAGGCCTTGCCATTCTCATCGGCAACGGCGACGGCGAGAGCCGCAACGCAAAGGGCCTCGCCGCGATCGGCGTGAAAGGGATCGAGCGCCGTGAAGCCGGGTTGGCCCTCGCTCGAAAGCAGCGCCTCGAAGCGTTCGTTCACATAGGTCAGGATCGGCGCGCAGGAACGGAAATTGGTAGAGATCGCCAGCACGCTGTCAGGGTCCTGCGCGAGATAGGCATCGCGCGCCCGGACATAGGCGCTGACATCGGCGCCGCGGAAGCGATAGATCGCCTGCTTGGGATCACCCACGAGGAAGAGCGCGCCGGGACGGATCGTGAAGGCGCTCCAGTCTGCGCTTGCGACCCCGGCCGGCGGCTCGCCGCAGAGGCGCCAGAAGATTTCCGTCTGGAGCGGGTCAGTATCCTGAAACTCGTCGACAAGGACGTGGGCGAACCGGGCGGCGAGGGACCGTCGGACATCGTCGTGATCGCGCAAAAGATCGCGCGCCGCGAAGATCAGATCGTCGAAATCGAGCTGGGCGGCCGAACGCTTATAGTCCCGGAAACGGGCCAGCACAGGCTGCACCTGAGCGATGAGGTCGCACAGGACGCGACTGGCGACGTTCTGGACCAGATCCTGCCAGGCTTGGCAGCACGCGGCGTAATGCGCATCCGCCGCGATGTTCAGCCGTTCGCCTTCGGTCTTGGCCAAGCCTTCGCGCTTGGCGGCTTCGACCCATTTGCCTTTCTTCTTGTAGGCAAGGAACGAGCCGGTTTTAGTGCAGAGGTCGGGATGCGGCGGCGAAACCAGCAATCGCACCAAGCCGACTGGCGTTTCGATGATCGGCCCGCTGTCGAGCCCTGCTGCCATTCCGGCGAAGCGCTCGGCGAGCATGGCGGTTTCTTCCTCCACCGCTGGCGCGGTGCGGATGAACTCCATCAGACCATCGGCGGCATGTTGGAACGCGCTCAGGTGCGGGGCCAGGTCGCTGACCGGCGGCGCGGAGACGGTCCTGCGTTTGCGCAGGTTGGCGACGATCTTGTGGATCAAGCCCACGGTTTCGCCGGGATTGTGCAGCACCATTTCCGCGATGATGCCGCCTTCACCGCCCGAGAGCTGTTCGCGCAGCCACGTCTCGACGATTTCAATGAAGGAGAGATCGGCCTGGTTGCGGTCCATCACGCTCGCACCGGGATCGATGTCCGCCTCGACCGGGTAGGGTTTGATCAGCCGCTGGCAGAAGCCATGGATTGTCGAGCAGGTGATCTCGTCGATGACCGATGCGGCGGCCGCAAGGTTCGCGCTGTGGTTGGCTGACAAGCCGTCGGGAAATGCGATGTGCAACTCGGTCGGAATTGTGCCGGCCGCGAGGTCGGCGACGAAGTCGCGAACGCGGATCAGCAGCTCGCTGGCTGCCAATTCCGTAAAGGTGACGGCTGCGATCGACTTGGGCGCGATGCCCTCGGCGAGCATGGCGGCGATGCGGCCGGCCATCACGGCTGTCTTGCCGGAGCCTGCGCCGGCTTCGACCAGGATCGAGCGATCATGGACGCCGATGGCGGTGCGGCGGGCGGCGTCATCGCGCAGTGTGTTGGTAGCAGCGGTCATCACTGTGCCTCCCAGACCAGCGCAGCATTGCCGAAAGCTTCGGTCGCGGCGGGCAGTTTTCGTTTGCAGTAGGTGGCGCCCGCATTGGCCGGCAGGGCGAACGCCAGATCGTCGTAGGCGCCGCCGGTGTCCGGACCGATGAGGGCCTGGCCAGATTGAAGGTTCGCCCTAGCGGCTTGCAAATAGCCGGTGATCTCGGTGAGCGTCGCTTCCGGGTCGCCGAGTTGGAAGTCGATCTGATCGCGCGGAAAGAGCAGCGATGCACTGATCGACACGTCGTCGCCAAGAAGGGCCTTGACGGCGAAGGCATAGAGGCAGCGTTGCAACTCGCGGCCACCATCTAGACTGATATCGTCCTTGGGCGGCCGTCCGGTCTTATAATCACGAACGAGCGCGCGCTTGCCGTCTCCGGCAATGTCCAGGCGATCAATATAGCCGGCGATGCGAAAGCCGGTTGCGGGGATTTCGACGGGTGTGTGCGAATCCCACGGGCTGGCGGTGTCCGCTTTGGGCGTCGCGCCGCCGAAGGCGACTTCGCCAAAAGAGCGGGCGTCGGGCAGATGCTCGTCGCCGTAAGTCAGGGCGCGCGTGGTAAGAATCCGGGCGTCGTCGAGCGTCCGTCGCCAGATGAGCGCCGGTGGGACCGCTCGTTCGCTTTCCCACACGACCGCGATCCTGGCCGCAGCATCCTGCACGGCGCCAGCGATCTGCGCTTCGTCAGCCGCGGCGAGGCCGCTGGCCTTTTCAAGCGTCGCAAGCGCCAGATCGAGTGTCGTGTGAACCAGGTCGCCCATGGCCAATGCATCAAGGACAAGCGGGTCCGCGCCGCTCTCTGGGGTGCGCAGGCGCATCCCGTAGCGCCATACAAAGCCGAGCGGGCTGCGGAGCAGCAGACGAAGCGAACTGGCCGATTGAGTCCGGCCGAGGATGGCCTGCAGGAGAGGATGGTCCGCGCGAACCAGTCCATCGTGCGGTGTGATCTCCTTGCGGTGCCAGTTGCGCCAGGCCGTGGTGGCGCTGATGGCCTGGCTGTCCCGCGCGAACTCATCGGGTCGTGCCATCAATCGATCGGTCTCGCTGAATGCGTGAGCCGGAACCGCATTGCGCCGGATGTAGATCTCCTCAGATGCCGGACCGAGCAGTGCGCTGCGCCCCAGCAAGCGGCCTTCGCTGTCGCGGCGAGCGCGCGACATGACGATCTGACCGTTCGTCGTGGCGAGGATGGTCTCAAAATCTCGCCGATCCGCCGCGCCGACCGGCAGCGGGTCCAGCTCAGCGGTTGGAATGATGTGATCGGAAATCAGACGATCTTCGGAAATGCCGCGCGGCCAGCGCGATGAATTCATGCCGATGAGCCGAACGAAACGGCGCGGCGAAGCCGCCAAGGCGCTTGCAGGCATCCAGGCCACGGAAACGCAGGCCTCAAGCCCGTCATCTTGTTTCAGGCTGTCCAAGGTCGCATCGAGCGACCCCGATGGTCCAGCCAGCAGAGCCTTGCGCCAGCTCGCCAGGGCGCGTCCGGACAGAAAGGCTGCGCCGATCTCGTCGGCTGCCGGATGTCCCTTCGCCAACAAATCAATGATGCCACGCAAGGTCGGCGTATGATCCGTCGCGTCGGGCCAGTCGTCGGCGGTCAGCCGGTCCAGCAAGCGTTGCCAAGATGCCGGTGAAGCCAGCGGCGCGTCGGTCGGCAGGACCCGCAGCCAGCCCTGCGGCAAGCCGGCAAACGGGCCGGTTTCCGAACCGCACAACGCTGCGAGCCGACGCATCCGGGTCTGTGAGAAGCCGCGAATGAGGAGATCCGCGAGCGCCGCAGCCGCCTGACCATCCCGGGTTGTCGTGACCTTGATGCCGTGGACGAAGTGAAGATTCAGGTTCGCATCGGCGCGCAGGGCGAGGAGGTGATCGTCGTAGTCACCGGTCGATGCGGCCGCGATCGCGATGTCGGCGGGCTCCGCTTCTCCTGAAGCCATCAGGCCCCGCGCCCATCGAATGGCCTCGATCGCCTCGTGATAGGCAGTCGCGGCGCTGACCGTGCTGATTGCCGGCGCGGTCGCGTGTGCCCGGTCGATCGTGACGTCGAAGGCTTCCAGCCACGGCGGGGTCGGACGGGGGCCGGCTGTCCAGCGCACCGGGGTATGCGAGGTGAGTTCCTGCAGGAGCGGACGCCAGCACGGCGAAAGCTCGGTGATGCCGACAATCTCGACCGGACCCAAAACCGCCGGAGCGTGAGCGATCCGCCCCAAGGCGCGATTCACGAGATCAGTGGGACGCATCATGCCGGGCGGCAACTGGGCGAGAACCGCAGCTTCGAGGCGCGCGATCGAGTCGAGCCGAGGATGATCCCCGGCGCGAGCGGCCAGATCGATACCGGCCCGCCACGCCTTGTGGAGCGTGTCGGCCGCCGCCTCGACCATGCCGGGAAGCAGCTTGATGCTTTCCAGCTCTCCGAGGTTCGTGTCCGGCAGCACGGCCTGGATCGCCGTTCGCAAACACTCGTCATCGATCGGACGGGCGAAGCCGCCGGCCAGACGGACCGCGAGTTGTTCAAATGACATGATCTGCACGCCGTGTCGGCGCTGCCGGGCCGCGTCGAGGCGCAACTCGCGCATAGCTAAACGGCCGTGGGCGACGATGGTCCGCCGGTTGGAAAGGGTGGTCATCGTCGTTCTCCCTGAGTTACTTCTTGTTGGGGCGCTGCGTCAGCGCCGAAGCCGCCGCCGATTTTGCCGCTGCGCTCGACTTGGGGTCGCGCAGCACCTGCGATGCCGCAGTCGCGGCTTTCTTGCTCGTTACTTCATTCTTCGAGGGGGTCTTGGCCATGTGGTCCTCCTGTTGCCCGGCACGGTTTCGCTTGACGCGACTCCGTGATGGGAATAGAAACTACACAAGTCGTGCAGATGTGTCCATATAGTTTTTATCTGCATCCGTTTTGGAGGAAGATTCGGATGGCGGAAAGCCTGACGACATTGAAGTGGGGCGTTGAGCGTCGGCTCGAGTTCATCGAGTTCCGCCTGTTCTGGGAAGGCGGGGTCAATCGCTCGGACATCATCGAGATGTTCGATGTCTCGGTGCCGCAAGCATCAAAGGATTTGACGCTCTACCAGGAGCGAGCGCCCAACAATGCCCTCTACGACAAGAGCGCCAAGCGGTACGTCGCGAGCGAGCATTTCGAACCCCATTTCCTCAAGCCCGATCCCGACGGCTATCTGTCGCGCCTGCGGTCGGTTGCTGAAGGACTGATCGATCTATCGGAATCCTGGATCACCCAGGTTCCTGACACTGATATCGCCTTGACACCCCGGAGGGATATCGACGCGTCAGTGTTGCGCACGGTCCTCAGCGCCGTGCGCGATCACCGGTCTGTGGACATTCACTATCAGTCGATGAGTAAAGATCGGCCCGATCCGATCTGGCGCCGGATCACGCCCCACGCCTTCGGCTATGACGGCTTCCGCTGGCACGTTCGCGGCTATTGTCACGTCACCGACAAGTTCAAGGATTTCCTGCTGCCGCGCGTTCTCGGGATCGGGAGCCTCGGCGAACCTGGGGCACCCGCAGAGCATGATGCGCTTTGGCAAGAGCGGTTCGGGGTCGAGATTGGCCCTCACCCTGATCTGACCACAAGTCAGAAGGCCGTCGTCGCTAAAGACTATGGCATGGAGAAAGGCTCTGCGGTCCTCACCGTGCGCTACGCCATGCTGTTCTATGTTCTGAAGCGGCTCGGGCTCTTGGGCGACGCCGCCAAGCTGCCGGCCCGGAGTCAGCACATTGTTGTCGTCAATCAGGCCGAGACCGAGGCGGCTTTGGAGAAGGCAGAGTTTGCAGCGTGATATCTCGCATGGAAAAAATGGCGCAGGCCGCATTGGTATGCATGGGATTTTTCTCCTGTCAGCTGGATATCGTTTCTAGGGGCGCGGCTTTCCGCGTGGACGACCTGAGCCATGAGTAAACGTAAAGACGAGTCCTACCTCATGTCCTTTGGGACGGGCGGGCTGTATGTAAACGAGAGCGTCACGGTTGCGCGGCTTCACCGCCACGGAGACCACTGGGATGCCACGGCCGCCCGGGCTAGGGAGGCCGGCGCGTTCCAGGTGCGTAAGGCAAGCTCGGCCCAGCGTTCGATTCGTGAGATCGTCAACCGACTGAGATGGCTGTCTGACGCTGAACTCGGGGTGTTTGTCGAGGGTGAGCGAAGTGAACAGGCGGCGCTGCTATGGCTCGCCGCCTGCCGCGCGTACCGTTTCATCGGCGAGTTCGCGGTAGAGGTGCTGAATGAGCGCTTCCTCTCTCTCCGCACCGCCGTCACATACGACGACTTCGACACATTTTTGGCAGCTAAGGCGGAATGGTCTCCGAAGCTGGCGGCTCTTACAATCACTACCCGCGCCAAGCTCCGCGCCGTTCTTTTTCGCCTCATGCGAGAGGCGGAGATCCTGTCCCCAGATGATCGGATTCTTGGGTCAATACTGTCGCGCCGAGTCTTAGCTGTGATCCATAGCGGGGACCCTAACGAGCTTCGGTTTTTCCCGGGAGCCGAACGACAGATAGGGGGAGATCGATGATACCGCGAACCGGACGAGCTATGCCCGCAAAGGAGCGCTTCGATCATCTTTTGAAGGTGATTGCCAGCGAGCGCTTCTTGAAAAAGCAGGGGCTTGGCAATGAGGTGCCGTTCTTCATCTGCCCCTATCCGGCCGATGAAGCCGTCGCCATGGAGGGAATGCGGTCAAGCCTGATCAACCAGCTAGAGAGCCGAGGAGTCCGCGCTTTCGAGATCAACCTTTACGATCTAGGCGTCACGCTGCTGAGAGAGCGGGGCATCTGGGATGAGGTCCTCGCGGCTGAGCCGGACATCAGCAAGGCCGAGCTCAAGGAGCTGCTCCAAGGGGTGCTCGATCCGGAAGCGCACTTGGTGCCGGAAATTGGTGCGCGCTTGGCGCGGCAGGAATTCGATGTCCTGTTCCTGTCCGGGGTGGGCGAGGTCTACCCGTACATTCGGTCGCACAATGTGCTCAACAATCTTCAGAGCACCGCCAAGGAAAAACCGACGGTAATGTTCTTCCCGGGCACTTACACGCATGGCCTGGCCACAGGCGCGTCGCTCGACTTGTTCGGCACTCTGCACGACGACAAATACTACCGTGCATTCAATATAATGCACTACGAGATCTGAGGGGGAATATGACCAAACTTCGCGACATTTTCGAGAAGCCTGTCGATCGCGCGATCGAAGGGGTCATCAAGGCTGACGACGAGGCCAGCCTCAGGATCGAGCTCGAAGAATATGTGATCACCAACGAGATCGAACGCCAGCTCGAGAAGTTTCTCGACGCGTACAATAATTATGAGACGGCCAATGGGGCCTGGATTTCGGGCTTCTTCGGATCGGGCAAATCGCACTTGCTGAAGATGCTAGCGCTCCTTCTGGAGAATCGCGACGTTGGCGGGACGTCTGCCTACGAGCTCTTCAAGCAGAAATGCGCCGACAACGAGATTCTGGCCGCCGACCTTCGCAAGGCTGTCGCGATCCCTTCGCGGAGCATCCTTTTTAACATCGACCAGAAGGCCGATGTGATCTCGAAGGAGCAGATCGACGCTCTGCTTTCGGTGTTCCAGAAAGTCTTCGACGAAATGTGCGGCTATTACGGGAAGCAGCCGCACATCGCACAGTTTGAGCGCGATCTTGACAGCCGAGGCGTTCTCCAAAAATTCCAAGCTGCGTACCAGGCCGTCGCAGGAAAGCCCTGGGAGCGGGGGCGCGAACAGGCCCTGCTGGAAAATGCGAACGTCGCCAAGGCCTATGCGGTGGCGACGGGAGCCGATCCGTCATCGGCCCAGGGAATCCTGACCCAGTACCGACAGGATTTCCGGTCATCGATCGAGGACTTTGCCGACAAGGTGAAGTCCTATATTGAGGCGCAGCAGGCGGGATTCAGGCTGAATTTCTTCGTCGATGAGGTCGGCCAGTTTATCGCCGACAACGTCAAGCTGATGACGAACCTGCAGACCATTGCGGAGAGCTTGAACACGAAGTGCCGTGGCCGCGCGTGGATCATTGTGACTGCCCAGCAGGACATGGGTGCAGTCATTGGCGACATGACACAGCGACAGGAGAACGATTTCTCCAAGATCCAGGCGCGCTTCGCGAACCGGATGCCGCTCAACAGCGCGGACGTGGCGGAGGTAATACAAAAGCGCCTGCTGAAAAAAACGGAGGCCGGCATTCTGTCCCTAACGGATCTCTATCATCACGAAGCCAACAACCTGAAGACGTTATTCGACTTCTCGGATGGCTCGATGCGTCTCGAAAATTTCCGGGACCGCGATCACTTCATACATAGCTACCCATTCGTCCCCTACCAGTATCCTCTCTTCCAACAGGCGATTCAGAATCTCTCGCAGCACAACGCCTTCGAGGGCAAACATAGCTCTGTCGGTGAGCGGTCGATGCTAGGCGTGTTCCAGGAGGTTGCGGTCATGCTCGCTGACATTTCAGTCGGCGGCGTCGCTACTTTCGACCAGATGTTCGAAGGGATACGAACGGCCCTCAAATCCAACGTCCAGCAATCGATCCTGATCGCTGAGAAAAATCTTGGTGACGAGTTCGCCACACGCGTTCTCAAGGCATTGTTCCTCGTCAAATACGTGAAGGGTTTTAAACCGACCGCGCGAAATATTTCGATCTTGATGCTCGGCCGGTTTGACGCGGATCTGGCCAAGCACAAGCGGCATGTTGAGGAAGCACTCAGCCTGCTTGAGCAGAACACCTATATTCAGCGCAACGGTGACCTCTTCGAATTCTTGACTGACGAGGAAAAGGATATCGAACAGGAAATCAAGGCGATCGAAGTCGATACTGCCGAGATCGCCAAGGAGCTCGAAAGCCTAATTTTCGATGGGGTCATCAAAAGCCGGAAGCTCCGACACGATGCCTCGTCACAGGACTATAGCTTCGCCCGCTATTTGGACGATCGACTGTTGGGCCGCGACTATGAGCTGGCCATAAACGTCGTCACACCGTTCCACGAGCAGAGCGGAAACGCCGAAGCGATTGCGATGCGCACCATGTCGCGCGACGAGCTGGCCGTTGTACTCAACGCCGATGTCCGCTTCGTCAGCGATCTGATGATGTTCAAGCGAACCGACAAATATGTGCGCCAGGCCCGCGCGGTGGCACAACAGCCAACCATAGAGCGGATCGTCCGCGAAAAGGGCGAGCAGAATAGCAGCCGCCAACGCGATTTGACGCTGCGAGCTCAAGGGCTTTTGGCGGACGCACGGCTATTCGTGCGTGGCGAGGAGATCGAGGTTCGGTCGGAGGATCCGCAAGCAAGGATCGAACGCGCATTCCAGACTCTCGTCAACAAGGTGAACGTCAATCTCGGCATGTTGCGTGGCATCGCCTATTCCGAGAACGATATTGCCAAGGCCCTGACGCATGGCAACGACGGCATGTTCGGCGGCGATGACACCAATCTGACGGAGGCCGAGCAAGAGATCCTGAATTATGCCCAGGCCAATGCTCGCACTGGCATTCGCACGACTATCAAGGCCATTCTCGAACGGTTCGAGCGCAAGCCCTACGGCTGGTCCTATGCCGCGATCCTGTCCACGACGGCTAGCCTGATCGGGCGCGGCAAGATCGAAGCGCGTCAGGATGGAAGCCCTCTGGAAGGCGAGCCGCTGCAACGCGGGCTTCAGAATTCCCACGCGCATGGCAACATCGTGGTGGAGCTACAGGTGGAATTCACCGCTGCGCAGACGCGCAAGCTAAAGGAGTTTTTTGGAGAGTTTTTCGACTCGCAGCCGGCCGGATCGGAAGGCAAGGCGCTGGGTCTCGAAGCGGCCGAGGCGTTCGCCGCGCTCAAGACTGAACTTGCGGTGCTGGAAGCGCAGTCGTCGCGCTATCCGTTTCTCGCCTCCCTGACCAAGGTGCAGGAGGCGGTGCGCGAAGTCACCGGCAAACCCTATGCATGGTACGTGCAGGACCTCGGTCGCCACGAGGAGCGCCTGCTCGATCTCAAGGAGGGCGTCCTTGATCCGGTTCGCCGCTTCATGGGCGGGTCGCAGAAAGCGATCTACGACGAAGCGCGCACCTACCTTGCTGATCAGGGCGCCAATTTCGGTTATGGCGGCGATGATCGAGCCGGTGCTATCCGAGCCGTTCTGGATGATCCAATCTGCTTCACGGGTAGTGCCATTCAGCAGATGAAGGGCTCCCTTGACGCCCTAAAGGTTGAGGTTGATGCCCGAATCATCGCTGAGCGCAGGGCGGCGCTCTCTGAAATTGAAGCGTTGAGGGAAAAGCTCCGGCCGCTTCCGGAATATTCGACCTTGGCTGAACCTGTGCGCCGAGAAATCGAGGCCGTTTTTGCGGGCATTCTTGAGACAATCCAGAGCAGCAGCCTTATCGCTGTGATCCGCGAGCGTGTGACGGGCTTTAAGTCGACGGTCTTCCCGGCGCTCCTGGGCCGCGTCACCACGCCGCCGCCACGGCCCACTGGTCCCGCCAGCAGCGAGGATAAGCAGGGGCGCGCGCCCGACAATCAAAGCCCACCCGCGCCGCCGCCTACTCAATACGTGGCAGCCACCGGGCTGCGGGTCGCGTACCCCAAGCCCTTCCTTGCTGATGAGCAGGACGTGGATGCGTATCTCCACACGTTGCGAGATACGCTTGTTGCAGAAATCCGCGCAGGCAAGCGGGTGACCGTCTGATGATTACCGGCGTCAAGATCGAGAACTTTACGGCGTTCGGGGATCTAGAGATCACGCTTTCTCCGCGAGTGAACGTCATCATAGGTTCCAACGGGACGGGCAAAACGCACCTGTTGAAGGCGATCTATGGCCTGGCGCTGACGGGCCTGCCGGCATCCGCCGATAGTTCCGCCAAGGAGGTAGCGGCCGACATATCAAGGAAGCTGCTGCGGCTCTTCTCTCCCGAGGAAAACAGGATAGGGGTCCTGCGAGCTAGCGGCGCAAATGAGCCTAGTCGGCTCAGCTTGGTGGGTAGTAATGGAACCCGAGTAGAAATCTCGTTCGGCAGCCGCTCCCAGGCCGTGCGGATCAGGTTGGACACCGGCGGCACGGGCCATGAACTGCAGCCCGTGTTCATTCCGACGAAGGAGGTGCTGTCTCTCATTCGTGGGATGCGCCACCCGGATCATGATCGTGCGACTGTCGAGATGATCTTCGACGACGGCTATATCGACATCGCGGAACTTCTCGTCCGTCCAGGTTTCGAAGACGAAGCCTCAAGCCTCGACGAGGACCCGAGGCTATCGAGTGTTGTCCGCGAATTGGTCGACCTCGTCGGCGGGCGGTATCGCTGGACCAGCGAAGGCGCTTTCCGTTTCGAGCCTGGCCGATACGAAGAGAAGGCCGATCCGGCACGGTCGAAGTCGAAGTCAGCGCAGGCTTACCAGGACTCGACTGTCACCCGCTTCGTGCCGAGAGGCGAGCAATCGCTATCAAGCGGCATGACCGCAGAGGGATACAGGAAAATCGGCGTGCTGCATCGACTGCTCTGCAACGGGTCGATCAGCCCCGGCGCTACTGGCGTTCTTCTTTGGGATGAACCGGAGGCAAACCTCAATCCGAAGCTGATGAAGAAGCTCGTGCAGGTTCTGCTGGAGTTGTCCCGCAACGGTCAGCAGATCGTCCTCGCTACGCACGACTACGTACTTCTAAAATGGCTGGACCTGCTGATCGACAAGGGAAAGGACGACCATGTCCGGTTTCACGCCCTCTATCGCGATCCAGTCTCTCAGAAGTTAGCGGTGGAGAGTGCCGACAGCTACTCGCTGATCTCAAAATCGGCGATCTCGGACACCTTTGCGGAGCTGTTCGATGAAGATATGGCGCGGGCTCTCGGCGGTGCCAAACCATGAAGGCTTACAAGGCTGAGGCGAATGCCGACTTGGAGTTCTTGTTCCCAGATGAGCTCGTTTGGGAGGAGTTGGACCGTCAGGGCGTTAAGTTACCGATACAAATGAAATTCGTCGATCTCGTTATCGAGAGAGACGAGGACGTTCTTTTGGTTGAGATCAAGGATCCATCCAACAAAAGGGCACCTGCTGAGGAGCGGCAGGCTTATTTCAAGCGGCTATCGGACAATTCGATCTTGACGCAGGAGCTGACGCCCAAGGCGCGCGGTTCATACACGTTTCTTCATCTGATGGAGCGCGATACAAAACCGTTGAAGTATATCGTGCTGCTAGGCCTCGACGCCTTCGATGGTGCGCAACAAAAGGCGCTTCTTACTGGTTTCAAGGATCGGCTGCTTGCCGACATTCGGTGCGAGACAGATAGGCCCTGGCGACGCCACCACATCGCGGATTGCGTCGTGCTTTCCGTAGACATCTGGAACAAGACCTTCGCCGACTGGCCCGTGACTCGGGTTCCTGCTGCGGCCGCAAATGAAGAGGCAGCCGCCTGATGGATACCTCTAAGCTCAAGAAGTTCGCACAGTTCGCGCGCCGTACCTTAATCGGTCAGGTGAGCGCCAAGCTGGACTCCGTGCTCGCTCCTGGCGCCGCGGCGCGCCGTGAGCATCCGGAGGCGATGAACAAGCTCGACGCGGCCATAGCGCGGGATGGCAAGGTGCAGGTGATCGAGCGGGTGGCCTATATTTGGTTCAACCGCTTTACGGCCTTGCGCTACATGGACGTCAACGACCTTAATCCCGTTCGCGTCATCTCGCCCTTGTCGGCCCAATTTCAGCCGGAAATTCTGGCTGAGGCCAAGGCCGGGAACATCGACGAAGACCGCATCCCCGAGAAGGTTCGCGCTCAGGCCCGTGCCCTGTTGGATGGACGAGCGCCCAGCTCTGATGCACAAGCCGAAGCCTATCGGCTGCTGCTCGTTGCGATCTGCAATGATTGGCATCGAGTCATGCCGTTCCTCTTTGAGCGGATCGACGACTACACCGAACTGCTGCTCCCCGAAGATCTCCTGTCTAACGCTTCCATCCTCGCCTATTTGCGCGAGGCGATGACACCGGACGTCTGCGAGGATGTCGAGGTCATCGGATGGCTCTATCAATTTTACATCTCCGAGAAGAAGGACGAGGTCTTCGCGGGGCTGAAGAAGAACGTGAAGATCACGGCCGAGAACATCCCGGCGGCCACCCAGCTATTCACCCCGCACTGGATTGTCCGCTACCTCGTCGAGAATTCGCTCGGTCGGCTTTGGATGCTGAATCGGCCTGCCTCCAGGCTGAAGGAGCGAATGGACTATTACATAGCGCCGGAGCAACCGGAGACAGACTTCCTGCGCATGTCGCGTCCGGAGGATATCAAAGTCTGCGACCCAGCGTGCGGGTCCGGACATATGCTGACTTACGCTTTCGACCTCCTCCACGCGATTTATGAGGAAGAGGGATATAACCCGCCCGAGATTCCGGCGCTGATCCTGAAGCACAACCTAACCGGGCTGGAGATCGATGATCGCGCGGGTGCTTTGGCAGCCTTCGCGCTGGCGATGAAGGCGGCAGCAAAACTCGGGCGGCGGCGGTTCCTGCGGATGGAGGTGAAACCCGAGATCGTCGTGTTGCAGAACGTGAGCTTTACGCTGACTGAGATGCGGGAAGTGGCTGCCGTGGTGGGGCACGACCTGTTTTCAGGCGAGCTGCGAGACACGTTGCTGCAATTCGAGGAGGCCAAAAACTTCGGCTCGCTGATCGTGCCGAAGCTGCCCGATCCGGCCGAGACGCTGCGTGTGGTCGAGGCGCGAGACTTCGCCGAGGATTTGCTCCTGAATGAGGTCCGCACTCGTGTTGCAGCCGCACTGCGCATGGCCGAGACGCTGACAGCTAAATACCACGTGGTAGTTGCCAATCCGCCATATGCAGGCACATCTGGATTGAATCCAATCCTGCAGGACTTTGCTAAACATAGCTTCCCATCAAGTAAATCCGACCTCTATGCGATGTTCATGGAGCGTGGGTTGTACCTTTGTGCAAGCCATGGAATGTTGGCGATGATTAATATGCAATCATGGATGTTTCTTGGAACTTACCAGAAGCTTCGAGTTGGTATGTGGGATCAAGCAGCTATCTTGAGTATGCTTCACATAGGAGAGCGCGGGTTCGATACAATTGGCGGGTCTGTTGTTTCCACTACTGCATTCGTGCTGAAGCGCGCGGCAAAAAGCAACATGGTGGGGACATTTATCAGGCTCGTCGATGGAAGATCTGAAGCCGAGAAATCGGAAATGGTCCTCGAAGCGATCAAAGATCCGAGTAGCAGCTATCGATATCAGTCTGGAACAGCCAACTTTAAGGCCATTCCAGGTGAGCCTGTGGCTTACTGGTTAAGCGAGCGCTTTCAGAAGGTATTCGCTGAAGCAAAGAGCGTATCCGATTATGCCGATCCGCGTGCTGGTCTGCAAACTAGCGACAACAATCGCTTTCTTAGGTTCTGGCAGGAAGTGGCGGTGCGAAAGATCGCGTACGGCTGCTCGTCACGTGAGGCTGCGGCTGCGACTGGTGCAAAGTGGTTTCCTTGCACTAAGGGTGGCGGATTCAGAAAATGGTATGGATTTAATGAGTATCTCGTAAACTGGGAAAACGATGGTCAGGAATTGTTTGAGTTTGCGGCAGGCCTTTACGGATCCCCGACTCGTATAATCAAGAATGCTAGCCGATACTTCGAGAGTGGTCTCACTTGGTCTAGCATAGCTCCTGTCTTCTCGATGAGGTTTTGCCCTGAAGGATTCATATTTGAAACTAAGGGATCGATGTGTTTTCCACATCACAGCGATGATGGCTTACCCCTACTTGCTCTAATGAATTCGAAGATCGTTGAGGAAGCCTTGAGGGTATTCAGTCCGACACTCGATTTTCATGAGGGGCCACTTGGTAAAGTACCTGCAGTTTTTGAAGACTTTCGAGCAGATGCCACCAGCACGTCAGAACAGGCCATTGAATTAGCGAAAGCCGACTGGAACGCTTTTGAGTACTCTTGGGACTTCACCACGCACCCGCTCCTTTTTCAGGTTTACCGCTCCGTATCGCTGAAATCCACCTACGCCTCTCTCCGCGCTCACTGGCAAGGTATGACAGATGAGATGAAGCGGCTGGAGGAAGAGAATAACCGCGTCTTCATCGACGCCTATGGCCTGCTAGATGAGTTAACCCCCGAGGTGCCAATCGAGGAAATCACTCTCACCTGTAACCCCGCCTATCGTTATGGCGTGAAGGGCTCCGAGGACGACCGCGAAACCCGCCTGCGCGCCGACACAATGGCCGAGTTCGTCTCGTATGCTGTGGGCTGCATGTTCGGCCGTTACAGCGTCGACGCGCCCGGCCTGGTGCTCGCTAGTCAAGGGGAGACGCTGGCTGACTATCTGGTCCGCGTGCCGGATCCATCCTTCATGCCGGATGAGGACAACGTCATCCCAGTGCTCGACGGTGAATGGTTCGCGGATGACGTCACCAACCGCTTCCGCCGGTTTCTTCGTGCTACTTTCGGCGAAGAGCGTTTCCAGGAAAACCTTGCCTTCGTCGAGGAGGCGCTGGGCAAGGATATCCGTAGGTATTTCACGCGCGACTTTTTCAATGATCATGTAAAGCGGTACAAGAAGCGGCCCATATACTGGTTGTTCTCCAGCCCTAAAGGCACGTTCAATGCGCTGATTTATATGCATCGCTACCGTCCAGACACGGTAAGCGTTTTGCTGAACGATTACCTGCGGGAGTTCCGGTCCAAGCTAGAGGCGCACCGGAGAGGGCAGGAGTCGCTGAGTATCAGCGGCGACGCGTCCCCGGCGCAGCGAACAAAGGCGCTGAAAGAGATCGAAGCGACCGGCAAGCAAATCGAGGAACTCGATGCGTGGGAGCGCGATGTTCTGTTCCCCTTGGCCACACAAAAGATCGAGATCGATCTCGATGATGGTGTGAAGTCCAACTATCCGAAGTTCGGTGCAGCATTGAAGCCCATTAAGGGCCTGAATGACGCCGACGACTGACCATGTTGGATCGTATCACCAAGAGCCTTGAAGGCCATTTCGACAAGCACCGGATCGTGTTTTGGTACGACCCCGCGCGCGAGTTCCGCGCTGCATTCGATGGCTTGGCACTTAGCCGTGTGACGAAAATCGAGCTCGTCAACACCGAGTTCGCTGTGAAGCACCGAATACTACGGCAATTCCCGAAGGACCAGTTTCTGCTCTACTGGGAGGGGCCGCGGCCAGGCGACATCGACAATTGGCTGCTCGACGTCGAGCTGGCGAATGTTGTGTTCAAGACCGATCAGGTGGCCATCTGGTTAAGCGATCTCGGCTTGCCGATTGGCTTCGAGGATCTAGTGCGCGAGCATCAGGAGTTTTTCCGTTCTAGCCGCCGAATGGAAAAATTGAAGACTGTGATCCGCGGGGATGACACAAAACCCGCCCTGCGCTTGAAGATGCTGGCCATCTGCACGGGCGCTGAAGGGGGCTTTGACACCGTTGTTGAAGGACTTCTGGCGGAGCTTGCGGAGGGTCGCGAGGATAGCCTCCGGGTGATTGGCCGCATCGGATTGGACGCCTTCCTCTGGGAACAGATGGCGCGGATCTTCGGTTATCGCGCCGAGCGGCCCAGCATCGGCGACTTCGCGATCGCCCTATTCAAATCCTGTTACCAGAGCGCCGTTGGCGGGGAGCCGATCCTGACCCCCGACGCCCTGGTGTTTTTCCGACGGTGGAAAAACAACCGCAATGCTGGCGAGGTCTTCGCCAAGCTGGCGGCCGACTATGCCGATGCCTTGGGTATCGCCGAGGATCTGGCCAAGCGGGATTTCCGCACGTTGATCGAGATCGACTATTTCGAGGAGGTCGATCGAGCGATTATCCGTGCGCTAGTTCATGAGGTCAGCGCCCAGACGGTCGCCCAGGCTGACGTTCTAAGCTGGGTTCGTCAGCGGCGGCAAAGCCATTGGTACGGGGCCTATCGCGATCTCTATGAGGCGATCGGTTTTGCTGCTGAATTCCAGCAGGCGATGGCGCAGGTAGCGCTTGGCATGACCAGCCTGGCTGAGGGCGTGCAACGATACGCGAAGAGCTGGTTCAGGATCGACCAGCTCTACCGGAAATTCATCTGGCACATGCAAAAGTCTGGACAAGCGACCCTGATGCGCGAGCTCTCGGAGCAGGTCGAGAACCATTACGTGAACAGCTATCTACTGCGCCTCAACGAGGCGTGGCAGACCCATGTGGACGTGGCGGAAACCTGGTCGGCCGAGCCTATCCCGGCACAGCGGGGCTTCTATCGCGAGCATGTTGGTGAGTTTCGGCGTCGTGATCAGAAGATTTGCGTCATCATCTCTGACGCACTCCGCTACGAAGTTGCCGAGGAGCTCCTCGGGCGTATTCGGAGCCTTGACCGCTACGAGGCGGTTATCGAGCCAGTGTTTGGCAGCCTGCCGAGCTACACCCAACTCGGCATGGCTTCGCTCCTGCCCAACGGCGACTTGCAGATCGCCGATAACGACACCGCCACCGTCCTGGTAGACGGCCAGAGCTCACAGGGCCTGGAAAACCGCAAGAAGATCCTGGCGGAAGGTCGCACAGGCGACAGGGCCACTGCCTTGAAAGCCGAGGAGCTTATGGGGCTGGACAAGGATCAGGCGCGGGCGCTCGTCCGAGACCACGATGTCATCTACATCTATCACAACCTGATCGACGCGATCGGCGACAAGCAGGTTTCGGAGGAGCGAGTCTTCGAGGCAGTGGAGGACACGATCGAGGAGATAGTGCGGCTGGTAAAAAAGCTCAACGGCGCCAACGCCGCCAACATGATCGTCACCGCCGACCACGGCTTCATTTATCAGCACCGGCCGATCGAGGAGAGCGACTTCTCCTCCGCTCAGGTGGAGGGCGACACGATCCTGTACCGGGATCGCCGGTTCATCCTCGGGCATGGATTGAAGGCCAACCATGGCCTGCGGCGCTTTACGCCAGAGCAGGCCAATCTTCAGGGTTCCGTGGAAGTGCTGATCCCGAAATCGATCAACCGGTTGCGCAGGCAGGGCTCGGGGAGCCGGTTCGTCCATGGCGGTGCGACGCTGCAGGAGATCGTCGTTCCCGTGGTCAAAATCAACAAGAAGCGTCAGAGCGACATTTCGGCGGTCGAGGTAGAAATCATTGGCAGCTCGAACCAGATGATCACCTCGAGCCAGATATCGGTGCGCTTCTATCAGGCGACTGCGGTTACTGAGAAAACCCAGTCGCGCCAGCTGCGGGCCGGGATCTACGCCCAATCGGGCGAGCTGATTTCCGATCGCCATGACTTGGTCTTCGACTTCCGCTCCGACAATCCCCGCGAGCGCGAAATTCCGGTCCGCTTCCTTCTGTCGCGCCAAGCCGACGCGTTCAATGATCAAGAGGTGATCCTGAAGCTCGAAGAGCGGCATGGCGAGACATCTCATTTTCGAGATTATCGCACGGCTCGATACCGACTGAAGCGCAGCTTCTCGAACGATTTCGACTTCTAAGGGGCGAGCGATGACCGCACTCGACAACAAGATCAACGAACGGTTTCCCGGCTTGGTGGTCCGCAAGGATCTGGTGAAGACCGTCAAGGGCAACGCCATCGTTCCTTCCTACGTGCTGGAATATCTGCTTGGGCAATATTGTGCCACGAGCGACGAAGCGTCGATCCAGTCGGGCATCGAGACGGTGAAGGAGATCCTGCGCAAACATTATGTCCACCGCAACGAGGCGGGCCTAATTCGCTCCAACATCCGCGAAAAGGGTCGTTGGAAGGTAATCGACCGGGTCAGCGTCGATCTAAACACCGACAAGGACGCCTATGAGGCGAGCTTCGCCAATCTTGGCATCAAGCACGTCATCATCGATTCCACTACAGTTAAAGCGCACCCCAAGCTGCTGGTGAGCGGCGTCTGGTGCATTGCCGACGTTGAATATGAGCATAGCGACGACAAGAACGTAGAGCCCTGGATCCTGGGCACCATCAAACCAATCCAACTCTCGCGCTTCGATCACGACGCCTATCTCGCCGCACGCGGGGGCTTCACCACCGAGGAGTGGATCGACCTCCTGTTCCAAACGGTCGGCTTCGATCCGGCGATGTTCGGCAGGCGCAGCAAGCTTCTCCAGCTTATGCGGCTAATCCCGTTCGTAGAGCGCAACTATAATCTGATCGAGCTCGGCCCCAAGGGAACGGGGAAGTCACATATCTTCTCCGAATTCTCGCCGCACGGCATCCTGATATCAGGTGGCGAGGTAACGGTACCTAAGCTGTTCGTGAACAACAGCTCGGGCAAGATCGGGCTCGTCGGTTATTGGGATACAGTCGCGTTCGACGAATTCGCAGGTCGCCAGAAGAAGGTCGATAAGGCGCTCGTCGATATCATGAAAAATTACATGGCGAACAAAACCTTTTCACGCGGCGTGGAGACGCTGGGCGCCGAGGCGTCGATGGTGTTCGTCGGTAACACCCGCCACACCGTGCCCTACATGCTCAAGCACAGCGATCTCTTTGAGGAGCTACCCGAAAAATATTACGACTCCGCGTTCATTGATCGCCTCCACGCGTATGTGCCAGGCTGGGAGATCGACGTGATCCGCGGCGAAATGTTCTCGTCCGGCTATGGCTTCGTGGTCGATTACCTCGCGGAAATCCTGCGCCACATGCGCAACGACGATTTCGCCAATCGCTATCAAGAGTTGTTCACGCTCTCGTCCGACATCTCGACCCGAGACCGAGATGGCGTGAACAAGAGTTTTTCGGGGCTGATGAAGCTACTGTTCCCGGCCGGCGGCGCGACCGAGGTCGAGACCGAGGAGATGCTGCGCCTGGCGATGGAGGGTCGCAAGCGCGTCAAGGACCAGCTCTACCGGATCGACAGCACCTATCCGGAGACAGCGTTCTCCTTCACCGCACGTGATGGCCGCTTGATTGAGGTGACAACGCTGGAAGAGACCGAGTACCCGGCACATTATCACAAACGTGCCGTCGGCGATGACCTAGGCGAAGAAGCCGATGCCACCGTCGTCTCTACGGCGGAGGCAATACCATCTTCAGCGCCCGCCGCTCCTGCCCCAACCATTGTTGGTCCCCGCGAAGGCCACCGTATCCTGGCGGAGAATCAGAAGGGTGTTACGTTCGGCGATCTTTTCTGGCCATGGTTGAACGGTGCGACCCGGATTGTGCTCACCGATCCGTATATCCGGATGTTCCATCAGATTCGGAATCTGATGGAACTCGTCGAAGCAATCGCTCAGCGGAAGCCCGCTGAAGATGAAGTCCAGCTACATCTGATCACCTGCCCGGACACACTCTATCCCGACAAACAACAGGCAAATCTCGTTGCGGTCGAGCAAGCTGCGGCGATTGCGGGCATTCGCTTTGATTGGGAATTTGATGGCACCGGCACCATCCATGCGCGCCATATAGTCAGCGATTCCGGCTGGAAAATCAGTCTCGATCGCGGCCTTGATATCTTCCAGAAATTTGAGATGGGGGATGCCTTTAATATCGCAAACAGGCTTCAAGCCTACAGGCCCGTCAAGTCGTTCGAGGTGACTTATTTGAAGCTAGGCGCGGGACAATAATATAATACCGCGCATCCAGGCTGAAATGCTGCTGGCATCCGATTAACGTAGCCCGCTCTGAATTGGCCAAGTTCCGGCAGATAGGTTTTTATGATCCAGATATTAGTAGAATGGACGCCGTCGCATCATCCTGGTGACGGTCTTGGCACAATCGAAAGTCACCTGGCGGCAGGACTGGATGAAGGACCCTTATTGGTTGTTGGGTGTGATCTTGGGCGGCGGCCCAGGGGCAGAGGTGATGCCCTGATCTTCGCAGACGTGAACAATTACCTGTCGCATCTCGCAATGTATGACGGCGAGCTAGCCGATGAACGATGGGTAGGGCTTGTGCGGGCATCGCGTGCGGATCAGGCTACCGCTATTGCAGCCCTTTTTCAGATCAAAGAACGGGTCACGCCAGCGAAAACATCAAAATTAACAATACGACCCGCCGGGCGCGAGCCACGGAAGGTCTTCGATTACGCCGTGCTGACCGGTCTGTAGCGCGACGATTACGGTGTCCGGTCGGCGTCAATTTTGATGGCCGATAGGTG